>CAYUBP010000102.1:0-5993 GCA_964443115.1 uncultured Dehalococcoidales bacterium
ACAAAGAGATTGCTTCGCTCCGCTCGCAATGACAACCAAGATTGCGTAAAAGGTTAAGAGACCCGTGCCGGCAGATGACCCGGACAGCCCGCTATAACTTTGAGAGTTTGAGGGAAAGGGGACAGCGGTTAATACCGCAGCACTGGTAATTTGCTGCCTTTAGCTGGTATTATAGATGAAATCCTGCCGTTACAAGCTGAATCATGGAACCAAAGATAAGGCTGACTTTTCTGGGCGCTGCCCGCAATGTAACCGGCTCCTGCTATCTGCTTGAGGCTAATAACGTCCGCCTTCTGGTTGACTGCGGGCTGTACCAGGAACGGGAACTCCGCTCCCGGAACTGGGCTCCCTTCCCTGTTCCACCCAGCACGCTGGATGCTATACTGGTGACGCACGCCCACCTTGACCACTGCGGGCTGATACCCAAACTGGTCCGCGATGGTTTCCACGGCAGGGTTTACTCCACTGAAGCTACCTCCGACATTGTCCGGATTATACTTCTGGACTCGGCACAGCTTCAGGAAGAGGATGCCGAGTTTAAAAGAAAACGGCATGAACGGGAGAAAAGAAAGGGCCCCTTCCCTGAGATACCCCTCTATACCATGGCAGATGCCAGGGCTTCCTTTCCGTTATTTTCGCCGGTTAAATATGGCGAGACTGTTCATATCGGTGCGGGGGTTGAAGCCACATTCCACGATGCGGGTCATGTTCTCGGCTCATCGGCAATAAAGGTCACCGTTAGCCAGGGCAAAGAGCGGAGGACAATCGCCTTTTCCGGAGACATCGGACGGTGGGACAGACCGATACTGAGAGACCCCATCGCCTTTGACGAGATAGACTATGTCCTGATTGAGTCAACCTACGGGGATAGAGTACACGAGACCCCGCCTGATGTAAGCGAGGGTCTGGCTGAGATTATAAACTCAACATGGAAAGCCGGGGGAAATATAGTCATCCCCAGCTTTGCCGTGCAGCGTACCCAGGAAATCCTGTACCACATGAATATGCTGCTGATGGCAGATCGCATCCCCCACCTGCTGGTCTTTCTTGATAGCCCCATGGCGGTCAGCGTAACCGAGGTGTTCCAGCGTCACTCGGAGCTGTTTGACCAGCAGATGTCCCGTCTGGTGCGCAGAAACCTGTCCCCCTTTGACTTCCCCGGGCTTAAGATGATACAGACGGTGGACGAGTCAAAGGCGATTAACCACATATCGGGGACAGTCATGATAATCGCCGGCTCGGGGATGTGCACTGGCGGCAGGATAAAGCACCACCTGGTGACAAACATCTCGCGGCCGGAGAGTACGATACTGTTTGTTGGCTACCAGGCAATCGGCACGCTGGGCAGGCAGATAGTGGACGGCGCCAAGGAGGTCAGGATACTGGGCAAGTACTATCCAGTGCGGGCGAAAATCGCCCAGATGTACGGCTTCTCATCGCACGCCGATAGCAGTGAGCTTCTCCGCTGGCTGTCCGGGCTCAAGCGGGCGCCGAGACTGGTATTCGTTGTCCACGGGGAGACCAATTCGGCAGTGCGGTTCGGCAAGCTTCTCAGGGAGAAGACAGGCTGGAAGGTACTGGTGCCGGAATACAGGACCAAAGCTATTTTAGAATAGGGAGATTATTTGAAACACCCTGTCATTGAGAGGAGTATTCCTCTGTCACTGCGAGGAGCACAGCGACGAAGCAATCTATTCACGCTGAGACTAGCTCGCTACACTCGCAATGACAGGCGAGGTTCTCTGCTGCTGGTTTAGCAGAAGATTTAAAAATGGGAGGGGAGAATGCCACAGGGATATGAGATAAATGACCTGGCCAAGGAAGAGTCCTGGCGCATGTTCCGGATAATCGGGGAACTGGTGGAAGGCTTTGACAAGCTCTCTGGAATACAGCCGGCGGTTACCATCTACGGCTCAGCCCGGCTCAAAGCCGAGGACCAGATATACACCCAGACCGAGGAGATTGCCTACCGGCTGGGGCAGATAGGCTTCTCAATCATCACCGGCGGCGGACCCGGCGCAATGGAGGCGGCTAACAAGGGAGCCTGCCGGGCAGGAGTCCCTTCGGTGGGGCTGAATATTGAGCTGCCCGAGGAGCAGGTCTGCAACGCCTACACCACCAAGTCAATAACCTTCAGCCATTTCTTCGCCCGCAAGGTCATGCTGGTCAAGTATGCCACGGCATTTGTCATCATCCCCGGCGGACTAGGTACGCTGGACGAGCTGACCGAGGTGCTTACCCTGACGCAGACCCACAAAATCAAGCCCTTTCCGGTATTGCTGTTCAAGAGTGAGTACTGGAAAGGGTTCCTGGACTGGCTGAAACACTTCACCCTGGAACGGGGATTTATATCCGAAGAAGACCTTAACCTGCTGATAGTCTGCGACCACCCCGAAGAGGTGGTGGATGCCGTCCAGAGCTGGTACATTAAACACGAGGTAATCGGCAGAAGGGCTCTGCTGAAGTAGAAATGCTACTGGAGAATGAAGTCGTTACCTGCTTCCTTGAATCCGGCGGTGAGATACTTCTCCTGCGCCGCAGCGGGAAGGTCGGCACCTACCGGGGAAGATGGGCGGGGGTCAGCGGCTACATGGAGACCGGCGCCGATGAGCAGGCGCTGACCGAAATGGCCGAGGAGACGGGCCTGTCCCCGCAGGACGTCAGGTTAATCAAAAAGGGCAGACCACTGACCATAAAGGACGAAAAGCTCGGCACAAAATGGGTGGTCCATCCCTATCTATTCCACACTGACAGCCGGGACAGGATAAAAATTGACTGGGAGCATACAGAGGCAAGGTGGATAAAGCCCACCGATATCACCGGCTATGAGACTGTGCCCGGGCTAAAAGAAGCACTGGCACGGGTCTATTAGTTAGCTGCCTGCCAGGCTGATGTCCTCTGTTCAATCCATGTGCTCCATGACCTTTTTTGCCGGCTGCCTGCCCAGCAGCACCATGCCGAACCGGTCAAGCCTCTCCCCGGTTCTTGTGTCCAGGTCATGCCAGCGGGCAATGAACTCCTCTTCCGTCATCCATGTTTTCCGGAAGGATGCGGGGTCTTCAAAGACTATGATATATCCGTGGTAACCAACGACAATCGCATAATGACCATCGTCGTTGTCCTCTTTCCAGTCCTCAAGCGTCATGTACCTTTCCGCCCATGCCTGCACCAGCACAATGACCGGCTGGTTTTCATCTATGTACCGCTTCACCTCTTCCAGGGAAAACCCGCACTTCGCCGCCACCTGGAATCCTGCCTTCTCCGCCACAGATACCATGTGCTGTACGGAAACTCCCTCACTATCACACGCCAGCTCCTCTAACAATGCGTCCTCGCGCATCTCCACCCCATAATATGCCATAACCAGCTGCAGCGCCTTGGCTCCGCAATCAAAATCAAAGGTCTGCCTTCCTGACGGCAGGTCAATCACCATGTGCCCTCCTGACTACATACGATTATCGGGAGGATAAAAGGGGTACAGGATAATATTGCCCTTACTATTGTATCAATGGTATACTCTACAATCAAATATTTTAAAAGGATACAAACTTGAAAAGGGCTGACGGGCGCGCCTGGAATGATTTGAGGCCGGTAAAGATAACGACCGGCTTCCAGAGCTATGCCGAAGGCTCGGCGCTGATAGAACTGGGACACACCCGGGTGCTGTGCTCGGTCAGCGTTGAGGACAGGGTGCCGCCCTTCCTCAAGGGCGGCGGCAGCGGCTGGATTACCGCCGAATACGCAATGCTGCCCCGCTCCACCGTCACCCGCACCCCGCGCGAGTCGGCGACCGGCAGGATTGGCGGCAGGAGCCAGGAAATCCAGCGTTTCATCGGGCGCTCGCTGCGGGCGGTCACCAACCTCGCCGCACTGGGCGAAAGGACGCTAATCGTTGACTGCGATGCGCTGCAAGCCGACGGCGGCACCCGGACAGCGGCTGTCACCGGCGCCTATGTAGCCCTTTATCAGGCATTGCAGAACCTAGTAAACATGGGCGTGCTGTCATCAATACCGATAAAGAGCGCCGTCGCCGCCACCAGTGCTGGCATCGTCCACGGCTACCTGATGCTGGACTTATGCTACGACGAGGACTGCAATGCCGCCGTTGACTTCAACGTGGTGATGACCAGCCACGGCGAGTTTGTTGAGGTACAGGGCACAGCTGAAGGCAAGCCCTTCTCCAAAGAGACTATTGACTCCCTGCTGTCCCTGGCGGATAAGGGCATCCGGGAGCTGTTTGACGCCCAGCAGGCTGCCCTGGGAAAGCCCAGGACAAGATAGGCTATGGCCTCACCTGCCCGCTGCCGAAGATAATCCACTTGTAGCTGGTAAGCTCCTTCACCCCCAGGGGACCCCGGGCATGCATCTTCTGTGTACTGATGCCCACCTCCGCCCCCAGCCCGAACTGCCCCCCGTCCGTAAAGCGCGTGCTGGCATTGACGTAGACGCAGGCGGCATCCACCTCGTTAAGGAAGCGCATGGCGGAGCCGTAGTCGCCGGTGACAATCGCCTCGGAGTGCCCGGAGCCATACCGCTCAATGTGCGCCAGCGCCTCGTCCATGGAGTCCACCACCTTGACCGCCGCCACCAGAGCCAGGAACTCCCTGCCCCAGTCATCAGCCGCCGCCGGCACCGGCTTCAGAGACTTTATAGGTTTCAGGATAGCCAGCGACCGTTCATCGCAGCGGAGCTCCACCCCACCCTTCGCCAGCTCCCGGGCAATCTTGCGCAGCCCCTGCTCGGCAATGCCGGCGTGAATCAGTATACAGTCCAGTGCATTGCAGACGGTGGGGCGCTGGACCTTGGCGTTATAGATTATGGCGCTTGCCATGGCGATATCGGCGCTCCGGTCTACATACGTATGGCAGACGCCGATGCCCCCGCTCACCACCGGCATTGATGCGTTCTCGGTGACGGACTTGATTAGCCCCGCCCCGCCCCTGGGAATCATCAGGTCAATAACATCCCCCATCTTGAGCATCCGGTTGACCAGCGCCCGGTCGGTATTCTCAATAAACTGCACCGCCCCGTCGGGCACCCCCGCCCTTTCCGCCGCCCCCCGCACTACCCCCGCCAGGGCGCTATTGGAGTGGACAGCCTCCCTGCCCCCCCTCAGGATAACGGCGTTGCCCGCCTTCAGGCACAGGGCGGATATATCTATGGTCACGTTGGGGCGGCTCTCATATACAGCGCCGATTACCCCCAGCGGCACCCGCTTCTTGCCCAGCACCAGCCCGTTCTGCAGGGTGCGCATCTCAAAGATTTCCCCCACGGGGTCGGGGAGAGCCGCCACCGCCAGCACGTCCTTAGCCATCCCCTCAAGGCGGCTGGAGTCCAGGAGCAGCCGGTCAAGCATGGCAGCGCTCATGCCGGTAGCGTGAGCCTCCTGGTAGTCAATCTTGTTCGCCGCCAGTATCTCGTCCTTCCTGGCAAGCAGGTCATCTGATATGTTATGTAAAGCCCTGTTCTTGACCTCGGTAGGGAGATAAGCCATCCTCTTTGAGGCGGCTTTAGCCTGCCTTCCCTTTTCTTCAAGCTCTTCAATTCCTGATTTTGTCATCGCCCTATCCCCTTTACTTAGCTCAAATCCATCCCCCTGACCCCCTTCCTTTACGAAAGGAAGGGGGAAGAGTGGATAGAGGGGCTGCGCCCCTCTGAGACACACCTATCTAGATGTCATTGCGAGCGTAGCGAAGCAATCTCATAGCCCAGTGTACAGGTCATGCCATTTCTCATTCATGCTATTGACTAATGAGACTTTTCTTTGCCTTGACCCTGCCTTTATTTGCTTTTCTCTTAAAATAGCATTCTCAGGATTATCAAATACCTCATAATACACTAGCTCGGTAATATTGTATTTGGCAGTGAATCCTTTAATCAACTTTTCCTTATGCTCGTAAATCCTTCTTGCTAAGTCATTGGTGACGCCGGTGTAAAGCACAGTATTGTTTCTATTGGTCATTAAGTATACAAAGTATTGTCTGTTCATACCC
>CAYUBP010000103.1:0-5949 GCA_964443115.1 uncultured Dehalococcoidales bacterium
CGGGCAAAGGCAAGGGTGATGCCCTGAAGTTCGGCATAGCCCGCGCCCGCGGCGACATCATCGTCACCCTGGACGCCGATGGCTCCACCGACCCCGGGGAGATGCAGAACTTTATCAAGCCGCTGCTTGACGGCTATGACTTCGCCAAGGGCTCACGTTTTCTTATCCGCCCGCCCAACATGCCGCTCCACCGCCGGCTGGGCAACCGGATACTGGTCATGACGACCAACCTGCTCTGCGGCACCAGTTACACCGATATGTGCTCCGGCTACAACGCCTTCCGCAGGCAGGCGCTAACGCAAATCAGCCTCTCACGTGATGGCTTTGAGATGGAGCAGGAGCTGAACATCAAGGTAATCAAAGCCGGGCTCAGGGTAACCGAGGTTGCCTGCTCGGACAGCGGCAGGCGCCGGGGCAACAGCAAGACCCGCTCCTTCCGGCAAGGAGTAAGAGACCTGGCAACTATTCTACAGGAGTGCCTCCGTGGCTAGACAACCGCTCCTGTCTGTCGTCATCACCTCGTACACTATGAAAAGGCTGGCAGGTATCTACGAGCTCCTGGAAAGCATTAAAGCCCAGACCTGCACCGGCATAGAAATTATATTTGTTGCTGAATCACGGGAGCTATATGAGAAGGTCAGCACCCACTGTGCCGGGAACGGCATCAACGCCATGCTAATATTCAGCGACAGCCGGTCCGGCTTATCCGCCACCAGGAACCTGGGCGCCAGCCAGGCAACCGGAGATATCATCGCCTTCGTTGACGATGACGCCCTGCCCTTCCCCGGCTGGGCAAGCCACCTAGTAAAGACCTATGACGACGATTCCGTTATCGGCGTTACCGGCGCCGCCTTTCCCCTGTGGGATGGTGAGCCGCAGGAGTGGTTCCCCGAGGAGCTTTACTGGATTATCGGCTGCACCGCCTGGTCTGACAATGAGCGGCGAGAGGTGAGAAACGCCTGGGGGATGAACATGTCATTCCGCAGGGAAGCCCTGCAAAAGGCGGGGCTGTTCACCGAGGAGTTCGGTCTTCATGACAACCGGCGGACAGGCTGGGCCGACCCCCCGTCCGAGGATGTTGACCTGTCCCTCCGGGTAAGGCAAATCACGGGAAAGCGCATCATCTTTAACCCCGATGCCGGGGTCAGGCACCGGGTCTCCCGGGAGAAGCTCAGCCTGAAGTTTATTACCCGGCGGGCTTACAGCGTCGGCTATCAGCGGCGCATGCTGAAGAGGCTATATCCCGGGGCAAGCCTAGGGCAGGAGCAGCGGCTGCTGAAGCGCATTCTGATCCGCCTCCTGCCCGGCACACTAGCCGGCTTCTTCACCCGCCCGGCTGATAGCTGGCGCCGGCTCACGATAACCGTTACCGCCCTGTTTTTTGTCACCGCCGGCTACTATTCCCGCCTCATCAAACCATTCAGTAAAGGTAGCCACGTTATGTCAAACAATAAAACCACGGGGGCTGCTCCCACCGCCCGCTCCCGCCTGAGGTGAACAACCTCTTAAGAAAATCCTTCCCCTTCCCCTTGGCAAAGGGGAAGGGGATTAAGGGGATAGGGTTAAATGGCCTGACACAACCAGGCTCTATATAGAAGCAGCAGATTGCTAAAGGAGGCAGAAATGAAGCGCCATTTCGTAACAGGCGGGGCTGGCTTTATCGGCAGCCACCTGGTTGACCGGCTCATGGCTGACGGAAATCAGGTTACGGTATATGACAACCTGGTCTCAGGCAGGAGGCAATGGATTGAGCACCATATCGGCAAGCCGGGCTTTCGCTTCGTCCACGCCGACCTGCTTGACCCTGACGCTCTGATAAAGGCAATGAGCGGGCACGAAATCGTCTGGCACCTCGGTGCCAATACCGATATTCCCGGGGGGAACCGGACTACCGACCTTGACCTCAAGAACTGCACTATTGCCACCCGCAATGTACTGGAGGCGATGAGGAGCAACAAGATTGACAGGCTCCTCTTTGCCTCCAGCGCCACCGTCTACGGTGATGCGCCCCCAGCCGCCCTGGAGGAGACGCTCGGCCCCCTGCTCCCCATCTCCCTCTACGGTGCAGGCAAGCTGGCGTGCGAGGGGCTCATCAGCGCCTACTGCCACCTCTTCGGCATCAGGGCTTGGCTCTTCCGGTTCGCCAACGTGGTCGGGAATAGGATGGGGCATGGGGTCATCTATGACTTCATCCAGAGGTTGAGGGAAAACACGCAGGAGCTTGAAATCCTGGGCGACGGCAGGCAGGAGAAACCCTTCTTCCTGGTTGAGGACTGTATTGACGGCATGCTCTGCGCCTTCGCCAGCGGCGATAGCCAGTATGCCGTATATAACCTCGGCACCGAGTCGTTTACGACCGTCACGCGGGTTGCCCGGATAGTAGCCGGGGAAATGGGGCTCAAGAATGTCACATTAAAATATACCGGCGGCAGACGGGGCTGGCCCGGCGATGTGCCGGTAGTCCGCTTCAATACCGGCAAGATGAGACAGATGGGCTGGCAGGCAAGGCACAGCTCCGACGAGGCGGTGAGAATCGCCGCCAGAAGGCTGCTGGGGGAGACAACGTGAAAACAGTAGTGACCGGCGGCAGCGGCTTCATCGGCAGCCACCTGGTCAAGAGGCTCGTCCGGCAGGGCAGGCAGGTGGCTATCGCCAGCTTGAATGCCAGGGACGCCGGCTGCCAGGGTATTGACCTGCGGGACTACGAGCAGGCACGCCGGGCGTTAGCTGGCGCTGATACCGTCTTTCACCTCGCCGCCCGCGTAGGCAGCCTGGGCTATCTTCACGGAACACAGGCCGCCGAGCTTGCCGCCCTCCAGGCAAACCTGGTGATTGATGCCAACGTCTTCAGGGCCTGCCGGGAAAACGGGGTCAAGCGGTTGGTCTATGCCTCAAGCTGTGCGGTATACCCTATGGACAGGCAGTCTTCCCCCGGCGCCGTATTCTCTGAAACCGACCTTATTCTACCCGGCGCCACCCTGAACCCTGATGGCGGCTACGGCTGGGCTAAGCTTCTGGGCGAGCTGCAGCTTGGCTGGATGCCGGGTATAGCCATCGGCATCGCCCGTATCTTTAATGTCTACGGCGAGAATGAGCCGCTTGATGAGCGGGCACATGTTACCGGCGACCTCGTCCGCAAAGCCGTCCTCTATCCCCGCACGCAGTTCAGAGTCCGGGGGGACGGGGAACAGAGCCGGGACTTCCTGTATATCGCCAACTGTATTGAGGCGCTGGTAAGACTTGAAGCGCTGGCGACCAGCCCGCCGCTAACGGTAAATATCGGCTCAGGCAGAGCGACCAGCATCGGGGAAATAGCCCATACTATAGCCAGAATCTCCGGCAAAGGCATATCTCCCGTATTTGAACCTGACCAGCCGGCGGGTCCGGTCAGCCGGACGGCAGATATTGCCCGGGCTAGAGCCATACTCGGCTGGCAGCCAGAGATAAGCCTTGAGACAGGCTTAGCGCGCACCTATGCCTGGGTGCAAAGGCTGGAGAATGAAAACATCGGTGGTCGTTGCGACCAGGAATAACGCTGCCACTATCGGGCGATGCCTTGCCTCACTCGTGCCTTATTACCAGCAGGGCTATATCAGCGAGATAGTGGTGGTTGACGCCCGCAGCACTGACGGCACAGCGGAGATAGCCAGGGGCTTTCCGGTAAGGCTGCTGCCCTACGGCGGCGGAGAGCCGGTCTTCACATACTACGCCCGCGACATCGGCTGGCGCAACACTTTTGGCGAGCTTGTCCTGTTTATTGATAGTGACGCCTACGTAGGGGAAGGCTTCTTCCCTGCCATCCACGAATTCTTTAAAGATGATAAGATAGGCATTGTCGGCGCACAGGAGCGAGCGGTGGTGACCAACGGGACAAGCCGGACAATAGGGGAATGGTGGCGCTACCACGCCGATAACCTCCGGGGGCTGCTGGGAGCGCCCTCTTCGTATTCCTGGTTCCAGAGGCTATACCGCCGGGCCGCCTGGGGAAGATACCTGACCACGAGCGGACCGGGCTATATCACCCGGCGCACCTGCCTTGAGGCTACCGATGGGTTTGAACGCCCGGAGGGCAGCGCCGATATTCTCCTATCGCGAAGAATAATTGAGAAAGGCTGGAAGGCGACCTGGTGGCTGGAGGCTCCCCTTTACCACCACCCGCCGGCATCGGTCAGACACCTGATAAAGCAGCGCCTGTTCTTCGGCAAACTGGATGCCGTCAATGACAGGGACTCCGGTGCCTATCATAAAATAATGGCGGTAATCACCCGCATGGGCACGCCCCTGCTGGGGCTGGGGCTGGCGCTCCGCTACCGGAACCCGCGGCACCTGGTGCTTTTCCCGCTGGCACACTATGCGTGGATTGTCGGCTATCTCCGCGAGTTGCTGCGGGGGTAAAACCGAGTGCCTAGAGGTCTGGCGAAAACCAGGGGCTGGAGCTTATACTGTAGGTAACGGGGCAAGCCCCAAAACCATAAGGAGGCTCAGCGATGACGGTAGTCACCGGTACCATCCAGCTCAAGACCAATCCCCCGGCGGAAGAATACCACACCCACATCATAGATATTACACCCCAGGTAGCCGAGCATCTGGCTCAAGCCAATATAGGTAGCGGCATCGTTACCCTGTTCATAGCCGGCTCAACGGCGGCGGTCACAACCATTGAGTTCGAACCCGGGCTCCTGGCTGATTTCCAACGTATGTGGGGGCGGACTGTCCCCAAGGATGCCCACTATGACCACGACAGCGCCTGGGGAGAGAGCAACGGCTATGCCCATGTCCGCGCCTCGCTGCTGGGCGCCTCGCTGGTAGTCCCCTTTCGGGGAAAGAAGCTCATGCTCGGCACCTGGCAGCAGATTGTGGTAGTGGATTTTGACATCCGCCCGCGGTCAAGGCAGGTAATAGTCCAGATAATGGGGGAATAAATATATCACGGAGGCCATCGTGTGGGAGTATATGTCTATCAACACCGGTGATATGGATGCGCTCATGGAACAAGCTAACATGTTAGGGAAAGACGGCTGGGAGGCGTTCGGTTTTAGCTCCACCAAGCAGGGTTACGGCTGGGGGAAGCATATCCTGGTTCTTAAACGCAAAAAATAATCAAGAGTTTTTCCAGATATTCTCCTGGGAGTAGGCTATGCCCCCTTGCCCTGTATCAGGGAAAAGAACTCGGCGCGGCTGGCGGGCTTGCGCTGGAAGAGGCCCCTGATAGCCGAGGTGACCACGTTGCTCCCCGGCTTCTTGATACCCCGCATAATCATGCACAGGTGCTCCGCCTGGACAACGACGGCTACCCCGTCCGGCTTCAGGGCATCATTGATGGCATCGGCAATCTGGCTGGTCATCCTCTCCTGAATCTGAGGGCGCTTGGAAATAATCTCTACCACGCGGGCAAGCTTGCTGATGCCAACCACCCGCCCGTCGGCATTGGGAACGTAACCGATATGGGCTAAGCCGTAGAAAGGCAGGAGGTGGTGCTCACACACGGAGTAGAAGGGAATATCCTTGAGGATTATCATCTCCCGGTGCCCCACCCCAAAGCCCACCTTTAGCTCCTCCCGGGGGTCAGCGCCAACCCCCATGAACAGCTCGCCGTACATCTCCGCCACGCGCTCCGGCGTGCCGGCAAGCCCCTCCCGCCCGGGGTCTTCTCCGATTGCCTTAATGATTGAAGTTACCGCTGCCCTGATTTCCGTCTCATCAACCATCCCGCCCTCCTTAGTGGCTGCCGTAAACGTTACGGTCAAGAATCTTGACCGTCTCCCCTGAAACCGTAATATAAAGTTCGTTCCCCAGATACAAACCAGGGCTTGCCTTATCCACCTTCAGTACTCCGTCATCATCAAACGCCTCCGCCGCCGCATGCACCGCCACCACCTCCCCCACCAGCAGCTGGTGGTCGCCGTAAACCCGGTCATCAACCAGCCGGCACTCGTAGGCAGCATAGGC
>CAYUBP010000104.1:0-5935 GCA_964443115.1 uncultured Dehalococcoidales bacterium
GATGGAATCTCGTGACTGGAGTTCAGACGTGTGCTCTTCCGATCTATGATGTCCTTGCGGGATTCGGGTATTTCCCGCCTGAGCCGCTCCAGCCGGTAATAAAAATATCCTACTGGCGCTGCCGGTTCAGAGAAATCATGACGGGCCAGGGTGTGGCGCTTGACTGTCATATACGTTCCACGATAACGGCGCCCGGCATCGGCTACGGTGAGCGTGAGCTGGGGTTCCCGGGCGGGGTTATTGAGGTCAAGGGCAAGGACATGGAGCTTCCTGTAACACTGATACGCCTGAGGATGCTGTATCTGGACTGGACCCGCTTCTCCAAATACTCTTCCTGTATAGACTCGCACATGGAGGAGCCTGGCGCTCCGGGTCGCCTGTCACCTTCGGGAAAAATGTTTGACTGTATATAAAGGAGGAAGAAGTGTTAGACCAACTGTTTGATTCTCCAATCGGATTCTGGGAAGCTCTCATTCCTATCGGTGTCTCGCTGGTGGCTGCCGTAATTACCTATCTGATATACCAGTTGTTTTACGGCTCAAGGCACATCGGAGCCGGCGTGCACCGGACGTTTCTCATCGGCGGGCCCACCATTACTGCGTTGTTCCTGGTTATCCAGGCGTCGGTCCCGCTCGGGCTGGGACTACTCGGGGCGCTCTCCTTTGTCCGTTTCCGCACGCCGATAAAAGACCCGGCGGAGATAGGGTTTCTCCTTCTCCTGATTGCTTCTTCTGTCGCCGCTGCCACCGGCAATTATTTAATTGGCTTGCTGTTGTTTGTTATTGTTTTCATCGCACTTAGTGTACAGTGGCTGACCCGTAACCGCCTTAACCTGTCCGGGCGGGGGCACCTGATGATTTCCGTGGACAAGCCGTCTTATCCGGCACTGGAGAAGAGGTTGACCGTGTTCCTCACGGAACGGCTGCGCGGCTTAAGCCTGGAGACAATGTCCACGCAGGACGACCGGGTGGGGCTGCACTATCAGTACCGGCGCCAGTCAGGCTTTGACTGGGCAGCTTTTACCAGCGAGCTTGACCAGCTCGCCGGAACCGCCAAGGTTGAGGTCTTCATTGGCTAGCTGACGAGCAGGTAATAATATGAGGGCAGGACTAGATTGGGAAAAGATTTGGGTTCCTGTTCGGGGAGGAGCTAATATGAAAAGAATTGCATTCTTGCTGGTCTTAAGTCTTATTTCTACCCTTGTCGCTTGCCCAGGTGGTCAGGTTGAGCCCACGGATGCTATATCAGTCTTCCAGCCTCCAGGTGAATCTGAAGGCGAAGAGCAGAGTTCAGATGCTGCAATATCCGTTGAGTATGACGATGATGATATGAATTCCAGCCCGAACGTCTCCGGGATGTCCTATATCAGGCTGGAGGGCGATGTTGTAACCCTTGAGGGGGCTGGCGCAATAGTCCGCGGCAGCACGGTAACAATCGCGTCTGCCGGCACGTACAGCATAAGTGGTAAGCTGGACGATGGGCAGATAATAGTAAATGCGGGGAGCAAGGAGACGGTAAGGCTTATCCTGAACGGGGCGGATATTTCCTGTTCCACGAGCGCTCCCATCTATGTTATGAACGCCAATAAGGCGGTCATAACCCTTGCGGAAGGCACCGAAAATTATGTAACAGACGGGGATGTCTATATACTTCAGGACTTGGCGTCGGACGAGCCCAATGCGGCAATCTTCAGTAATGACGACCTCACCATCAACGGCAATGGCTCCCTCACTGTCAACGCAAACTACAACAACGGAATTCAAAGCAAGGATGACCTCAAGATTACGGGCGGTGTTATTACTGTCACCGCCGTAAACGACGGCATCAAGGGCAGGGATTCCATTGCTGTCAGGGACGGGAATATAACGGTGGATGCCGGCGGCGACGGTATGCAGTCCAATAACGATGATGATTCGGCAGAGGGATATATTTCTATTGAGGGCGGTACTTTCAATATTACCGCCGGGGCGGACGGTATTCAGGCGGAGACCAGCCTCGTTATCGGCGGCGGGGATTTCACAATCTCCACCGGAGGCGGCAGCGTTAACAGCAGCAGCAATATCGGCAGCCCTGGGAACACGTGGGGGATCTGGGGCAACCGGGGTATGCCTGATAGCTCCGACAGCGGCAGTTCCACCGGCAGCGCCAAGGGGCTCAAGGCTGGTGTTGACATAACAATCACGGGCGGGACTATCAACATAGATTCTTCGGATGATTCTATCCATACAAATGACAGCATAATGATTAGCGGCGGTAATACTATTCTCGCCTCCGGGGATGACGGCATACACGCTGATGCTTCCATAGAAATCAGCGGTGGAGAGATAAGCATTACGAAATGCTACGAGGGCATTGAGAGCGCAGTTGTCACAATTAATAACGGAAATACTCACATAGTCTCAAGCGATGACGGCATTAACGTCGTCGGCGGTAATGACGGCTCCGCCATCATGGGGAGACCGGGGCAGAATAACTTCAGCTCTTCGGGTGACAATTGCCTCAATATTTACGGCGGGTATCTCGTAATTGATGCCGCGGGTGACGGCCTGGATATAAACGGTCCAATTAATATGACCGGAGGCACCGTTATCATAAATGGCCCCTTGGCCAATGATAACGGCGCTCTTGACTACTACGGTTCTTTCAAAATGACCGGCGGTTTTCTTGTTGCGGTGGGCAGTTCTGGCATGGCGCAGGCTCCCGGTACGTCATCAACCCAGTATGCGGTCATGTTGAATCTGGCGTCACCGCAGTCAGCCGGCACCATGTTACACGTTGAAGCACAGGATGGCAAAGATATTCTGACGTTTGTGCCGGTAAAGGCATATCAGTCGGTAGTGCTAAGCTCACCTGACCTGGAAAAAGGCTTAACCTACATTGTTTACACCGGCGGTAGCTCAACCGGCATCGTTAATGATGGCCTGTACTCTGGTGGAACATATGCTGCCGGTAACCAGATTGCGAGCTTTACGGTTTCAAGTATCATAACTGCTATCGGCTCACTTGGTGGCGGTTTCCCCTTCGGCGGAAGGCGGTAATTATCACGCACCGACTCTCGGCCGGCAATGCTGACAGCAAAAGAAGGTAAGGTTGAATGTGAGCCGCGGAGGACTCGAACCTCCAACCAGCTGATTAAGAGGATGCTGGGAGACAAGCTAGCAGTCGCTTGCTAGACCAACCGCTTGCCTCCTTTCTAGCTCTATTCTAGTGAGGCGGGCTTAACAAAGTCAAGGGCTGTATTGACCAATAAGGTGAAATGTTGCTTCGGATCTTCGTGCAACGCTAGGCTCGCCATTGTTATGACTAGGTTACGTCGAGCAAGAATTCCTGTGCATTGACATTGGGTAATCCGCCTAGTAGACTGAAATCGCTGACGACGTATGCACGTAGCAAACAGAGGGGATTCTCCCGATGGAAACAGCGCGTGAATCCATACTTAACCTCCAGCAATCTTGGGCTACCGGACGCGGTATCCACTTTAATAAAAGGGGATACGTAAAGAACCTGGCAGATAACCTTTATGAGCCTCTGAAACAGGATTCTTTGGACGACTTTATTCGCGGCAGAGGTGGAGAATTGGAAGGCAAGCATCTTGCCTTGCATTCTTCATCAGCACTTGTTGTAAATTTTTCCACTATTGGCGATATCATGGTATACCGGAACTTGCCGAATTGATGGGGATATCCTCTCTATGCACTCGTCTACAATTTGAGAGAACATATCCCAAGCCCGCAGGAGTAGGAGGTATCCGTCCTCATGTTGACATTGAGTTCACTGGAGCTTCGGAACCCACCGCAGTAGAATCAAAATTTACGGAACCTTACAGTAAAGGTAGAAAGTCGCTGAGAAAGGCGTACGTTGAGACACCCAGAATATGGGGCAAATACGCCAGTTGTGAATTACTGGCGCACCAGATCGTAAGTGGAGAGAAAGTATTTGAACACCTAGATGCTCCGCAACTTCTCAAGCATATACTAGGCCTCAAGACGAAGTATGGGGAGGAAGGTTTTACACTTCTGTACCTATGGTATGATTTCCCATCCATTGAAGCGGATAAGCATAGACAGGAAATACGGGCTTTCCAAAAAAGTATAAGAAGCGAGATCGATTTCAGACACCTGACATACCAAGACCTATTTGAGTCAGTAAGCTCAATACGAGGTGTTGACAATCTCTATCTATCATACATGCATGATAGATACTTTCTGATTCCGATGAAAACCTAGTCCACCAAAGTTCGTATTGTCAGTATACAAACTGGCTTAAGGTGACAACAATAAGCCACAGGCGCTATCTCCTCAGTACAACATCTACTCCCGCTTGATACGGGGCTATCGCCTCCCGCGAAAGCGGCGCCGGGTGGAGTTTCCCCTCAGCCCATGTATCCAGGTTGATATTGTAGAAGGGGCTCTGGGGGACTTCGGAGTTGCCTACCGGCATAAGACTCATTGCAGAGTCTATGTCAGCCAGTGAAACAAACTGCGTGTAGCTCTGGCTTCCCTGGGAGAATATGGTGCTCCCGGTCAGGTCAGAGAGAAGCGGGTAATCGATGGTAATCTGTGGATTTAAACTTGGGAACCCATCCAGTCCCACCATGTATTCAAGGCTATGCGCCGCCTGAGAGTCACGAAACCGCTGCAGCCACAGAGCCGGGTCATCTCCATACCTGGTAAGGCAGGCATTCCAGCTTTGCACAATCGCATTCTCAATATAGGCCTTGGAATCGGAGTCGATGGTGCCGCCGGTGTTCATCGTCTCTATCAGGGCATAGCAGAACAGGACTAGCCCTGTTTCACCGCCGCCATAACGGGCGAGTGATGTCTGACGGGCGTTCATCCGGAATGATGTGCTGATGTGGTAGACCAGGGGATATGCCGGGTCGGACATACTGCAATGCCCACCTCTGGCCAGCCAGGGTCGTAGTAAATCAAGGGCTCCCGTCACTTCATCCGCAACGCTGGCTCCCTGCTCGTCGAGAATGTAGACGGCTGCCTCCACGATAGTACGCCGGGCCTGGTCGACATCATCATAGTGTATGCTGAGGACTTCATCCGGAGAAAGCACGCCGGTGTATGACTGTAATAGCTCATATAGCCGCCATGACCGGCTGGTATGCCCAGAGCTGCCGGTCCCGCCCTGCAGCATCGGATACCACGATTCTATCGGCCGGTGGTTGGCGCTGGCCAGCCATCCCTGCTCGGGATTGAACACCCGTGGCTGGAGCTCGTGCGGGATTAGTCCCTGCCACTCACCAGCGGCGCCGGAACCGTCCTGATATATGTTGCCGCTGGAGTTCGGATTGGTGGCTCTGACGGGCGAGGCACCCGTCATGTGATACCCTATGTCCCCACGGCTATCACCGAATACAACGTTTACCGGCGGGTAGCTCCACCTGCCAAGAGCCGCATCGAATTCCTGCACACTATCAGAGCGCATCATGGCGATTCCTGCCTCGATAGTATCTGTTCCTTCCAACGCCTGGGGTACCCGGTGCAGCACGTATTCCCCGGCTTCGATGTCACCTCGCAGGAACTGGGTGACTACCGGGCCCATATGAGTCTCTTTTATAGTGATAGTGACGGGGGCGCTGTCACTGACATCAATTACTTCATCCCATACCTGCATCGGCACCCAGGCGCCGTCCCAGAGGTACTGGTCGGGATGCTGCCTATCGACATTGAGCCGGAACAGGTCAGCCTGGTCTCCCCCCAGCGCCGTCATTCCCCAGGCTACATTACTGTTCCAGCCGATAAGTATGATGGGGCTGCCCGCGGTGCCTATTCCCCGGGCGTCAAATGTCTTTCCTTTAACATGAAACTCGAAAAAAAGGTTGGGCAGGGTTACTGGAGTCTGCGGGTCGCTTACCAGCACCGCCGCCCCCGTGGTGGTAAGATCGGAAGAGCACACGTCTGAACTCCAGTCACGAGATTCCATC
>CAYUBP010000105.1:0-5824 GCA_964443115.1 uncultured Dehalococcoidales bacterium
TCCGTGACACTAACGGCACCGAGCCGCTGGACTACGGGGGCTACTTTGACCTGACGCCGAGGGATGCGGCTACCGATATGCGGAAGGAGACCGTCCTTACCTTGGAGGAGATGGGTATCGGCGTGGAGTATTCCCACCACGAGGTTGCCGCCAGCCAGCACGAAATAGACATGAGGTATACCGATGCCCTGACCATGGCGGATAGCGTGATGACCTACCGCCTGGTGGTCAAGGAGGTAGCCCTCAAGTTCGGGGTCTACGCCACTTTCATGCCCAAGCCGGTCTTCGGTATTAACGGCAGCGGGATGCACGTCCACCAGTCGCTGTTCAAGGGCGACCGGAATGCCTTTTTTGACCCGAATGATGAGTATCATCTGTCCAAGATAGCCAAATGCTATATCGCCGGGCTGCTCAAGCATGCACCGGAGATTACCGCAGTTACCAGCCAGTGGGTGAACTCTTACAAGCGGCTGGTTCCCGGCTACGAGGCGCCGGTGTACCTGTCATGGGCGCGGCGCAACCGCTCCGACCTTGTCCGGGTGCCGGAGTACCGCCCGGGCAGAGAGAAGGCAACCAGGGTTGAATACAGGTCGCCCGACCCTGCCTGCAACCCGTACCTCTGCTTCAGCGTCATGCTCGCCGCCGGGCTGGAGGGGATTGAGAAGGGCTACGAGGTTCCCGCTCCCATTGAAGAGAATGTCTACGAGATGTCAGAGGCAGAGAGAGCGAGCCGGGGTATTGGTACTTTACCTGCCAGCCTGCAAGAGGCTATAATGCTCACTGAAAAGAGCGAGTTGGTACGTAAGGCGCTGGGTGAACATGTCTTCAACGCCTTCATCCAGAACAAGAAGATAGAGTGGGACGAGTACCGTACCCAGGTAACCGAGTACGAGCTCAAGAAATACCTGCCAGTTTTGTAAAGGATGGGTGGCATGTCACAGTGGGTTGATACCCGCCGGCTCCGGGTGGCGATGGCTCAGGTCAACACTACTGTGGGTGACTTTGCCGGCAACCATAAAAAAATCCTGGAGGGGATAGGCAGTGCCAGGTCTTCGGGTGCTGACCTTGTCACTTTCCCTGAGCTTGCCATCTGTGGCTACCCGCCCGAAGACCTCCTCTTCAAGCCGCAGTTTATCGCCGAAAATCTGAGGTCACTGGACAGGATAGTTGAGGCGTCGCGGGGCATCACTGTCATCGTTGGCTTTGTTGATGCCAGGGAGGACATATATAATGCCGCCGCCGTCATCCATGACGGCAGGCTGGCTGGCGTGTACCATAAGATATTCCTGCCCAACTACGGTGTCTTTGACGAGAACCGCTACTTCCGGGCAGGCGGTGAGTGCCCTGTCTACGCCATCGCCGGTATTAATATCGGCGTCACTATCTGCGAGGACATCTGGTACGAGGCGGGCCCGGCAACCACCCAGGCTTACGCCGGCGCCGAGGTAATCGTCAATATCAGTGCCTCGCCGTACCACTTCGGCAAGGGGAGCTACAGGGAAAGGATGATAGCCACCCGTGCCGCTGATAACGTGGCGATTTTTGCTTATAACAACCTGGTGGGTGGACAGGACGAACTGGTCTTTGACGGCAGCAGCCTGGTGCTGGACGAGACCGGGCGGCTGGTCGCCCGGGGCAAGCAGTTCCAAGAAGACATGATAGTGGCTGACCTGGACGTTGAATCGGTGTTCCGGGCACGCCTTCATGACCCGAGGTGGAGGAAAGAATCGCTGCTGCGGGAGCAGCCGGGGTGGTGCCAGGTCGGGCGAGTCGCTGTATCGGAAGCGCCGCTAAGCCGGGAGAAGCCTACCCTGCCCGAGCGGCAGGTTGAGGTGCGGGAGCTTGCCGCCGAGGTCTATGATGCGCTGGTGCTGGGGACGCACGACTACATCACCAAGAACGGTATTGAGAAGGTGGTAATCGGTCTTTCCGGCGGGGTGGACTCCAGCCTGGTGGCAGCTATTGCCGTTGATGCGCTGGGCAAGGCAAACGTGGTGGGGGTAGCCATGCCCTCCAGATACTCCTCCCCCGGCAGCCTGTCAGATGCCCGGCTTGCAGCTGAAAACCTGGGCATCAAGCTGCTGACCATTCCTATTGAGAATGTATTCAAGGCATACCTGGACACGCTGGTCGATGCCTTCAAGGGAGCTGAGCCCAACGTGACGGAGGAGAACATCCAGGCACGCATCCGTGGTAACCTGCTGATGGCGCTGTCTAACAAGTTCGGCTGGCTGGTGCTGACCACGGGCAACAAGAGCGAGACGGCTACCGGCTATACCACTCTGTACGGGGACATGGCGGGCGGCTTCGCCGTTATAAAAGACGTGCCCAAGACAATGGTCTACCGGCTGGCAAGGTACCGGAACTCCCTGGCGGGCTCGGAACTGATACCGGAGTCAGTAATTGCCAAACCGCCGTCAGCCGAACTCAGGCCGGACCAGAAGGACACTGATACCCTGCCTCCCTATGAACTGCTTGACCCGGTGCTTACCGCCTATGTTGAAGAAGATAAGAGCGTTGAGCAGATTATCGCTGCGGGTATAGATGAGCAGGTGGTCAGGAAGGCAGCCCGCCTGGTAGATGGTAGCGAGTACAAGCGCCGGCAGGCGCCGCCGGGGATTAAGATAACCCCCCGGGCTTTCGGCAAGGACCGGAGGCTGCCCATCACCAACCGCTTCAAGGGGTTTTAGGAGTCTTAAGCCCCTATCCCCTTGACCCCTTCCCCCAGAGGGGGAAGGGGAATAAAATATAGAGGGAGCTGGTGCCCTCTCTGGAACGAGTTCAACTCCCTAAATTACAAGTGGAAAGGCAGCACAGAGGCCACAATAAGGCTATGGCAGACCAAGAAGAAGCGATACCAGACCGAGAAGGATGCTGGTGCAAGACGTGCCATCGCGAGTTAGACCCGGCGCAGCCTAGGCCGTGCCCTTATTGTGGGGCGCTAAACAGGATCTATCACAATATCGTGCGAGAGGCAGCAGTCGCTAGTGTTGGCACAGAGATGAGACAAATGCGTGCGGGTTTCAAGCGTCCTTTGGTCGAAATGATTGGTAGCCGACGGCGCACTGACCGTTACGGTCGTCGTAAAGGAATCATAGAGAATCGAGTAATTGACAGGGTGAACGACAAGTACGAGCACGTTTTGAAGGATGCCGAGACGGGTGAAATATTTCATGAGGAACACTTGAGGCTCAGTGAACACAAGAATTTACCTGGGGTAAGCGGGGAAAGGGTGTTGAAAGGGGCGAGGCCCCCTCTTAATAGAAATTTTCCCCTTCCCCCTTTTAAGGGGAAGGGGACTAAGGGGATAGGGTTATTATGGAGCAGATTGTTGGCGCCGATGCCGAAGGCAAGATAATCTCCATTCTCAAGGTCTTAAGCGAGTCCTCGGAACCGATGGGGTCAATCACAATCGCCCGCCGTCTTGAGGAGGAGGGGGTGTTCCTGAGTGAGCGGGCGGTCAGGTATCACCTGCGGATTGCCGATGAGCGCGGCTATACCCAGCCCGCCGGGCGGGATGGCAGGATGATTACCCCGAGGGGGCGGCAGGAGGTGAAGGAGGCGCTGGCGCCGCTGCACCTGGGATTTGTGCGGGAGAAGCTGGAGACAATAGCCTACCAGACTACCTTTGACCCGGAGAAACGCTCCGGTCAGCTTCCGATAAACACGTCCCTCATGGACAAAGACCGGTTCAAGAGGGCAATGTCGGCCATGAAGGATGTTTTTAGGGCGGGAATATGCGTCAGCCACCTGGTGGCTGTTGCCGCGGAGGGTGAGAAGCTCGGTTCGGTGGTAGTGCCGGAGGGTAAGACCGGTTTCGCCACCGTCTGTAGCGCCACCATAAACGGCGTTTTGCTCAAAGCCGGGGTGCCCACCGAGTTCAAGTTCGGCGGGGTGCTTGAAATCAGGGACTTCAAGCCGCGGCGTTTTGTCGCCATCATTGACTATTCCGGCACATCCCTTGACCCTTCGGAACAGTTTATCCGGGCAAAGATGACCAGCGTCGGCGAAGCCTCAAGAACCGGCAGCGGCAAGATACTGGGCGTGTTTCGTACCATACCGGCTCCAGCCCGGGAGGTTGTTGAGCAAAAAATGGCTGTGCTCAAGGAAGCCGGCATCGGTGGCGTCTTTGCCGTGGGCAATACCAGCGAGTCAATCTGCCAGATTCCGGTAGCCATGAACCGGATTGGCGTCGTCCAGCTCGGCGGTCTTAATCCGGTGGCGGCCGCTGTTGAGGCTGGGATTGAGATTGAAAACGTGGCGGAGAGCGGGCTGATTGACTTCAGCGAGCTGCGGAGCTTCTGGGAGCTATAGGTCGCTGGCTGTCAGCAGCAACCCTGTCCCCTTTGTCCCCTTCCCCTTGTGGAAATGCACAATTGAACATCAATCGGTTCGATGGGGAAGAGGCTGCTGACCTGATAAAAGCAAAGGGCTCAGACATACTTGCACTCGTATGTCTGAGCCCTTTATCAGCCCGACGACCTGCTGCTTCAACTCCCAGAACACCTGAAAGCATTGCTAGCCTCCGTCCGTGTAGACGGTGAGTCAGCGCTAGGAACTCAATTTCCGATTTTCTATACAGTTACATTATCAGACCTGCTCATTAGTAGGTCATAAAACACAAAATTTGTCTGCCAGAAAAATGCTAATTCTCTTGTAGGAATCGTCCTACAAGACCTAGGTCATTGTGGACTTTGTGCCCATCGCAGGCTGTGCCCTGTTAATTAGTGCTTATTGAAGTTTTACGTCTTCGGGCAAGCTGGGCTATCGTAAGCAAGTTAAGCAATCCGCTAAAAGGTGCCGCAATTGGGGCTCACTGAACATTCAGAGTTCTTGTGACCCATCAAAAGGCTAAAGGGTACATACCCTGGCTCAGCGGTGATGCAAGAATCACTGACCAGCAGAATCTCTACAGTAACTTTTTCTGGCGTCTGTACAATATAAACGTCCCTGTAATTGCACCGTCTCGCTCTTAGTAAAGAGCGAGACGGTGTATGCGTCTGGTTATCGTATCTACTCCCCCACGATGGCGAGGCGCTGGCTGAACTCCCACGGTAGACCAATAGGTATCGGCTGGTAGGGGTTCGATATGACGAAGCCCTGCACCAGGTGCGTTGTCCCTTTCCCCGGCGGCAGGGTTAATGCCATGTCAATCATGGTGCGTTCGTATGCCCCGGCATCGGAGACGAACACGGAGGTGCCGTTGTAGCTGACCTGGTGGTAGTCCATCAGGACTATTATCGCCCGCGAGGCCCAGAGGTTGTAGGGGTTCTCCTTTGTTGCCGCCAAATTGTAGGAATATAGCTGGAACGGGAAGGGCTCCCCCGCCACCCCCTGGGTGACATACGCCATGGATTTATTGCCCGGGGTGCCGTCGATGGAGAAGAACCCGAGAGGGGTCTTATATGGCGAGGGCTCATCAGGGGCCGCGACAGCCGTGGTATTAACCACCAGTTCCCGGGCCGGCTCCCGGTCGTTTCCCACCACGACCTGCATCCGCTCGATCCATCCAATAGTATATCCGGGACCCCAGGAACCCACGTTAATCATGGCGTTATAGGGGTCCTCGAACGCCACTATCTGGACATCGTGGAGGCCGGGGGAAAAGACGCCGAGGTTTAGAGGGATAGACATGAACGTATCTGCGGGTACGTTTATCTCGTGCAGCAGCCCGTACTTCCCGTCCATTTCGAACTCGACCTGCTGGTAATCGACGAAGGCCGATATAAGGTAGGTTGTCGGCAGCGGCTGGCATGTAGAATAAAAGAATTCAAGCGCCTCCCTCTCGTCCAAGATCGGAAGAGCGTCGTGTAGGGAAAGAGTG
>CAYUBP010000106.1:0-5749 GCA_964443115.1 uncultured Dehalococcoidales bacterium
GCGAGCGGGACTGCCGCCAGCGCCGGGCGCAGCCAGGGGCGGGCAGGCTTCCGGGCATCCTTTTCTGGGGTTTTAAGCGCCGCTGGAGTTGGCATTTCCCTCAGTGACGTGAGCTGGCGGCGTATCAGCCGGTAGTCTTCCAGAACCGCCCGGCAGCCGGCACAGGCTGCCAGGTGCTCTTCTACAAAGTCCTTTTGAGTTCCTGATAGCTCATCATCGGCATAAGCCGAAAGCAGTTCCTCAATGTCCGAACACCTCATCCTACTCCTCCTTCAAAGTGTAATGCCTGCGGAATTCCCGCTTGCCCCGGGCGACCCTCTTGCGCACCGCCTCTTCTGAAATGTCCAGAATTTGCCCTATCTCCCGGTATTTAAAACCCTCCACAAAGTGGAGCACCAGACAAACGCGCTGGTCTCGCGGCACCCGGCACAGGGCTTCTCCTATTGCCATATTCTCGTCGGTGCGGTCGGTATAGGTCACGGCGGCTGAACAATCTCTTTCCCTGCCATCCAATGGCAGAAAAGACAACAGCCTCGCCCGCCGCCGCGATTGCTGCGCACACTTCGTGGCAATACCGTAAAGCCAGGCTCTGACTGTGAGTTGTGAGTCCGTTATCATGATTCTCCTGAACGCCTGGATAAAAGTGTCCTGGGCAAGGTCTTTAGCCAGCTCATAGTCTCCGGTAAGGCGGTAGAGATAGCGCTGAATCGGAGGCTGGTAATGCTCAACGATAGCAGCAAAGGCACCGGCGTTGCCGGTACGCACCTGGGCTATGACCAGAGACTCTTCCAACCTTGCCTCCTTGCTCCCTCTAATATTATAACTGCATGACAGAGGTAAAACCGGACAAGCGGCAAGATGAAGATTTCCAGGCGAGGCAAGATTTGGAGGCTATTTACCGGTGTAGCCAGCGGGCAGGACAACCGGCAGCCGGTTGACCGGGTGGGGGTAGACGGTGCTTTCTGTCCCGTAGACCCCTTTGATGTTTTCCGGGGTGATGACCTGCCACGGCGTCCCTTCGGCATGGAGCTGCCCGTTGCTTATCAGCAGCAGCCGGTCGCAGTACTGGGCGGCAAGGTTCAGGTCATGGAGGGCAACCAGGACTGCCAGGCTCTTCTGCCGGCAGAGGTCCCTTATCAAGCCCAGAATCTCCACCTGGTGGCTGATGTCCAGGTTCGCCGTCGGCTCATCAAGCAGGACTGCCTCCGGCTCCTGGGCGAGGACACGAGCCACGGTCACCCGCTGCCTTTCGCCGCCGGAAAGCTCGCCCATCCGGCGCTCGGCAAGGGCATCAGTCGCCGTCTCCACCATCGCCCACCAGGCAACGTCCAGGTCTTTCCTGCTCTCGTAGCGGAGAAGCCCGAGGTGGGGGTTCCTCCCCATGAGCACCACCTCAAAGACGGTGAAGGTCTCGGGGAGGCTGGGATTCTGGGGGACCACCCCCAGCAGCCGGGCAAGTTCCTTTCTCGGCATCGCCGATATCTCTTTGCCGTCAAGAAATATCGCCCCCGTGTGAGGAATGACCCGGCACATGGCTTTGATGATACTGGTCTTACCGCAGCCGTTGGGACCGATGAGACCCAACATCTCCCCCGGCATCACCCGGAAGGAGAGTTGCCTCACCACCTGCCGGCTGCCATAGCCCAGTGAAACATCCGCAAGTTCCAGCTTTACCATCAGAAAACAGCCCGTTTCTTGCGCCGCAATAAAAACAGGAAGAACGGGGCGCCAAAAAAGGCGGTAATTACCCCCACCGGAATCTCGCTCGGCGCCAGCACCGTCCGGGCAGCGGTGTCCATCAGAATCAGAAAGCTGGCTCCGGCTAACATCGCCAGCGGCAGGAGAAAGCGGTGGTCAGGTCCCCAGATAAGACGCACCGCATGCGGGACAATTATGCCAACAAAGCCGATGGTGCCAACAAAGCAGACGGCGGCGGCGGTAATCAGCGTTGCGGCTACCAGCAGCGTCAGCTTGACCCGCTCAACATCAACTCCGAGCTGCTGCGCCTGCTCCTCGTCAAGCTGCATGATATTGAGCGGGCGGGAGTGGAGCCAGATGACCACTACCCCGACGGCAACGTAGGGGACAACCATGCCCACCTGCTCCCAGCTCTCCACGGAGAAGCTGCCCACCAGCCAGGTGAATATGCCGCGCAGCTTTTCCCCGGATATGGTCATCAGGTAAGAGGTGATGGAGGATAGAAAAGAGCCGAGGGCGACGCCAGCCAGGATAAGTGTCGTCACCGGCAGCGTCCTGCCCACCCTGCCCACGAAATAGACGATGGTCACCGCCACCAAGGCACCAATAAAAGCCAGCACCGGCGTCAGCCCTAAGCTGCCAGCCGACCACGGCAGGAAAAAGCTGGCGACCGCACCCAGCGCCGCCCCCTGAGCCACCCCCATGAGATAAGGGTCTGCCAAGGGGTTGCGGAACAGCCCCTGGTAGGTAGTCCCCGCCACGGCCAGAGCCGCCCCCACTATCCCCGCCAGAAGTATCCGGGGCAGCCTGATGTCAATGATAATCATCTCCATGGTGTCAGACCAGCTCGGGGTAATATCCACCAGCGGCAGCCGCGAGAGCAGTATGCCCCCGATGCTGCTTAGAGAGACCTCGGAGCTACCCGCAGCCAGCGACACTAATATCACGATGCATAAAAGCAGCGCCAGCCCGATGATGGCATACAGCCGGCGGCGCCAGCTCCGGGAGTAAGCCCGGACAGTCTGGGACGGCATGGCTTCGTGCAGGCTGTGAGTCATTCTGTTCGCTCCTGCCCTCTCCGTCAAAATAAAGTCCCCCTCCGCCCGCAGGGCAAGGGGGACTTATGGACAAAACCCAGTTGCCATCCCACCCTCCCGGCTCCGCGGAGGTCTAAGGACAACTACAGGCTCGGCGTTCTGGCTTTTCGCCTGAGGCGAATCACAGCAAGCGGGGCTGCGCCGGTCTTTCACCGGCTTGCTCTCCGAAGCCTGTGGTTACCTGTTTATACAACAATCCGGCTAAATATGCAAATCCGGGTTAGAAACCCTATCCCCTTAGTCCCCTTCCCCCTGATAAGGGGCTTTGCCCTATAAGTACCCTTTTATCATCGTCCCGAGCATGGCGGAAGGACTCACCACCCCAGATTCTTCGTCGCTCCGCTCCTCAGAATGACTTTTGAGGCAACCTCTTGATAAGGGGAGGGGGCAGGAGGACGGGTAGTTTTACAAAACGAAAACCAGCATATTGCTATACAACCCACTGAACCAGCCCGAAAGCGGTCTTACAGGTTTACGGTGCCCCTGGTTATCAGGTTCATACTTCTGGCTGCCTGCTCCAGCTCGTTACGGAAATCGGGATGGGCGATGGAGATGAGCAGCTTTGCCCGCTGCCAGTTGGTCTTACCTTTCAGGTTAACAGCGCCAAACTCGGTGACAATATAAGAGACGTCAGTCCGGGGCACGGTGACAATATCGCCCGGGTCCAGGTTGGGGACAATGCTTGATTTCAGCTTGCCCGCCTTGTCCCGGTAGGTCGAGCGGAGGCAGATAAACGCCTTCCCCCCGGGCGAAAGATAAGCCCCGCGGGTGAACTCCAGCTGCCCGCCGGTGCCGCTGATGTGGCGGTATCCGGCGGACTCGGAGCATACCTGCCCCTGCAATCCCACTTTCAGTGCGCTGTTTATGGCTATCTGCCGGTTATTCCGGGCGATAATATACGGGTCATTGGTGTAGTCCACCGGAAAACCGGCAAGCACCGGATTGCGGTCAACAAACTGGTATAATCTCCGGGTCCCGGCGGCAAAGCAGTGGACAGCCTTCCCCGGATTAAGGCCCTTTTTAGCGCCAGTTACCACACCTGCCTCAATCAGGTCTACCATGCTCTCAGTAAACATCTCGGAGTGTATCCCCAGGTCTTTTGCCCCATGCTCTATCAGCAGCTTGCCCACCATGTTGGGTATGCCCCCGATTCCCAGCTGGATAGTCGCCCCGTCCTCTATAAGCGCCGCTACGTGCCGGGCAATCTCCCTGTCGGTCTCGGTTGCCTCCACTATAGGCAGCTCGGCTATCTGGTACTCCCTGTTCTCAACGATGTAGTCCACCTGCGAGATGTGAACCCCCTCATCGTAGCCACCATTTACCCACGGCTGGGAATCATTGACCTCCACTACCACCAGCCGGGCGACATCGCAGATTGCCTTCTCCTCGCTGATTGCCACCCCGAAGTTAAAGCAGCCGCGGCTGTCCATGGGGGTCACCTCAATAAAGGCAATATCCACCTCGTCCTTGAGCAGCTCCCGGTAGATTTTCGGGCACTCGCCGAAGTTGTGCGGTGAATATGAACAGCACTCCCGGTCATGGTATTTTCTCTCTATCGCCGAGAAGTGCCAGGAGTTGTATATAAAATGCTCCTGCCCGGGGTCTGCCTTGAGGACCCGGGGCTCAGCCAGCGACAGAGTCCCGCGAATCTTCACCGCCTCAAGCTCCGGGGCCCGCTCTGCCAGCTTCTCATCTACCAGCAGGGGAAAACCGCAGCCGAAGCCGTAGTCAATCCACATGCCGGACTTCACCAACCCGGCTGCCTCGTCCGCCGGCATCAGCTTTCTCCGGTACTCAGCCTGATAGCCTAACATATGCCTCTTTGCCCCGAGACCAGTTTTTACGCTGGTGGTTTCCTGTGCTGGCTGGTTGATTATTATAAATCACTAGGGTAAAACTGTCTAGGTGGGGTTTGATATTTCCGTCCAAATCAGCTAGCATATAGGGGGAGGTTAGACATGGAAATCCTGGACGAAGCCTATGCCGTGGCTCAGTGTAAAGACTGCCCGTGGTACAAGGCGTGTGTGACACCGCTGAGATTCAGCACTGATGACATCCGCCGCCAGCTTGAGGCGTCGGCACCGGGGACAGGCACGGCATATGCTGCTGACCTGGGTCTGCAAAATCTTCTCGCCAGCATGGCGAGCGCCGCCCAGAACTCCCTGCTGGAAGGCTGCCCGGTATTCATCAACCGCCTGCGCTCCAACCCCAGGCTTGCCCAGCGCCTCAAGGAAATTATGCAGCAGTGGGGAAGTGAACCCGGGACTAAATAGTTTTGGTTCTGCTCATTCTTGGTTGTTAGAACGTGTCATTGCGAGGAGCGTAGCGACGAAGCAATCTGATACAAAGAGATTGCTTCGCTCCGCTCGCAATGACAACTAAGATTACGTAAAAGGATAGTTTTACATTCCTTGACTTTTCATTTGGGATACGATATATTAATCCACGGATGCCACTTACGTATGATTGGCAAGGGACACTGGAGTCTGAGTACTTCCCCGTAAGTCTCAGCTTTCATTTTGCGTAACAGGTGCCGATGAAGATTGCGATCAGCGGTAAAGGTGGAGTCGGGAAGACCCTTCTAGCGGCGCTCCTCGCCCGAACATTTGCCGATTCTGGCTATTCTGTACTGGCGATAGATGCTGACCCGGACGCCAATCTTGCTGCCACCCTTGGCTTCGCTGAGGCCGAGAAGATATCCCCTATCTCTGAGATGAAAGACCTCATTGAGGAGAGGACTGGTGCCCGCCCGGGCAAGTCTGAGGTCTTCTTCAAGCTGAACCCCAAGGTTGACGACCTGCCGGAGAAGTTCTCCGCCAAGCTTGACGGCATCAAGTTGATGGTGATGGGAAAAACCAAGCGGGGCGGTACCGGCTGCTACTGCCCGGAGAACGTCCTACTGCAGGCGCTGGTCAGCCACCTTCTTGTCGGGCGGGACGAGGTAGTGATACTGG
>CAYUBP010000107.1:0-5675 GCA_964443115.1 uncultured Dehalococcoidales bacterium
CCCCCACCACCCCACCCTATCCTACACTCTTTCCCTACACGACGCTCTTCGATCTTATTGATACCTCGGCTCCAGATTAGATTGGACTCACCGGTATACTAATACCGGAGACCTGCCCACAGTAAGACCTATTGTTTCTTGAATCACTATTGACAAAACCTGCCCCTCCATGTATTATATCAGTATCAGGAACTGGTACTGATAACATGCGCAGAGAAACAAAACAAAGAGAAGCCATCCTGAGAGTTCTAAGAAACACGAGGTCTCATCCTACAGCCGGCCAGATTTACGACGAGGTCAGAAAAGAAATACCCAATATCAGCAAGGGGACCGTTTATCGGAACCTTCAGGTGTTACAGGAAAATGGGGACGTTTCAGAGATAAGTCTCAATGGTACCGTCAGCAGATACGAAGCCAGGCAGGAAAGTCATTACCACTTCAGGTGTGAACAGTGCGGACGGGTAAGCGACATTGACATGCCGGTTGATAGAGAGCTGGACCGGCAGGTCGCCAAAAGAACGGGATTTGAAATTTCACACCATCAGCTTGAATTTCGCGGGCTTTGCAATGATTGTCAGAATAACCGGAGATAAAGGAGGAAGTGTTATGGCAGTTAAGAAGACCGGCGAAAAGTACAGGTGCAATATCTGCGGCAACGAGGTTATTGTAACCAGAGCCGGCGGCGGGACACTGGTCTGCTGCGGGAAAAACATGGAAAAAATTGAGGGATAGGAGAATTAATGGATGAGTAAATCAATAAAAGGAACCCAGACGGAAAAGAACCTGCTAACGGCTTTTGCCGGAGAATCACAGGCGAGGAACAGGTACACGTTCTTTGCCAGCCAGGCCCGCAAAGACGGCTTTGAGCAGATTGCGAATATTTTCGCAGAAACCGCCGGTAATGAGAAGGAGCACGCCGAGGTCTTCTTCAAGTACCTTGAAGGCGATGATGTAGAAATAACGGCTGCCTATCCGGCGGGAATCATCGGCGATACCCTGGCAAACCTGAAGGCGGCTGCGGATGGCGAGAAGATGGAATGGAGCGAGATTTACGCCGACTTTGAGAAGACCGCCCGGGACGAAGGCTTCGCCGAGATAGCTACATCATTCAAGGAAATCGCTGAGGTGGAGGAGTTCCACGAGAGGCGGTACCGGAAGCTGGCAGCCAACGTAGCCGCCGGTGAGGTCTTCAAAAAGAAAGCCGTGGTGAAGTGGCACTGCACCAACTGCGGCTACATCCACGAAGGCACCGAGGCACCCAAAGAATGCCCCGCCTGCAAGCATGCTCAGTCATATTACGAGCTGCTGGCGGAAAACTACTAGGCATTGATACAACGCTGTATATAACCAAAACATAAACTTTTATAGGGAGGCGGACGATGGCAGAAGAGAAGAAAGTCTATACAACCGGTTTTGGCGCCCCGGTCGATAATGACCAGAATTCTAAGACCGCGGGCAACCCCGGCCCTATCCTGATGCAGGACACGCACCTGCTGGAAAAGCTCGGGCACTTTGACCGGGAGCGCATCCCCGAGCGTGTCGTCCATGCCAAGGGTGCGGGAGCACACGGCTACTTTGAGGTGACAGCGGATGTCACCAGATACACCGGGGCAAAATTCCTCTCCAAAATCGGCAAGCGCACGGATGTCTTTGCCCGTTTCTCCACCGTCGGCGGCGAGAGGGGCTCCGCAGACGCCGAGCGAGACCCGCGCGGCTTCGCCCTCAAGTTCTACACGGAAGAGGGCAACTACGACATGACCGGCAACAACACCCCTGTCTTCTTCATCCGCGACCCGCTGAAGTTCCCGGACTTTATTCACACCCAGAAACGCCATCCCGGAAGCAACCTTAAAGACGCTAACATGTTCTGGGACTTCCTCTCACTGACCCCGGAATCTGCCCACCAGGTCACCATACTTTTCTCGGACAGGGGGACTCCGCGGACATTCCGCAACATGAACGGCTACAGCAGCCACACGTTCAAATGGTATAACGAGAAAGGCGAGTATTTCTGGGTCAAATACCACTTCAAGACGGAACAGGGCATAAAGAACCTGACCCGCGATGAAGCGACTGCGATGAAGGGTACGGACCCCGACCACGCCACCCGCGACCTGTTCCAGTCCATAGAGCGCGGTGACTACCCGTCCTGGCGACTGGAAATGCAGATAATGACTCCCCAAGAGGCAGCAAACTACCGCTTTGACCCCTTTGATGTCACCAAGGTCTGGTTCCACGCGGATGTCCCACCGGTGACCATCGGGCGCCTCGTGCTGAACCGGAACCCGAAGAACTATTTCGCCGAGGTAGAGCAGGCTGCTTTCTCACCGGCAAACTTCGTCCCCGGTATCGCCGCATCCCCCGACAAGCTGCTGCAGGGACGGCTCTTCTCCTACCATGATACCCACCTCCATCGCCTGGGGCCCAACTACCATCTGTTACCCATCAACCGCCCGAAAAACGCCGTCAACTACTACCAAAGGGACGGCTACATGGCTTACGGCGATAACAGCGGCGACGCACCGAACTACTATCCCAACAGCTTCGGCGGCCCGGAGCCGAATCCCGGCTCCGGCGAGCCGCCGTTTGAGGTATCGGGGCAGGCAGCCCGCCAGCCTTATATCCATCCCAACGACGACTTCTTCCAGGCAGGAGAGCTTTATCGCCGGGTGATGACTGATGAAGATAGAGACCACCTTATCGGAAACATCACCACCCACCTCTGTAATGCCCTTAAACGCATACAGCTTCGCCAGGCAGCGATTTTCTACAAGTCCGACCCCGAATACGGCACGCGTGTTGCCAGAGGACTGGGGCTTGACGTGAAAGAGGTAAAACGGCTGGCAGATATGTCCCCAGAAGAGCGGGCGAAGGCTACGCTTAGCTGAAAGGACGAAATCGGCATCAGATAAACCAGGAGGGTCAGCTATATAGCTGACCCTCGGTTATTGTCTGGATACCCCAGCTCCATACAAAAAATTTTTCCTCATATCTGCCCAAACCTATTGACAGGCACACGAATATCTGCTAATCTGCTAGCTGACTAAAGGGAAAGGAGTACGCAGATGCAGGCTTACTGTGTGAAGTGCAGAGCAAAGAGGGAAATCAGGAACCCGAAAGCCATTACCTTTAAGAACGGGCGGCCGGCGACACAGGGAGTTTGCCCTGTCTGCGGCACCAAGATTTTCCGCATCGGCAAGAGCTAGTTAGCCAGAACTAGCTGACTCCAACCCGCCAGCTTCAAGCGGACGGCAGCGGTTTCTGTGGTTACTACCTCTGCCGGAGGCTAGTGTTATGCTCGTTTATCTACCACCCGGGGCCAGACCTGACGCTATGAGCGTCCCTTTTCTGGTCGGGGCTATCATTGCGGGCGTAGCGAGCTAGTCTCAGCGTGAATAGGTTGCTCCGTTGCGGTGCGTTCCGCCAACCAGGAGTGAGCAGGGACTGCCCCCCTTTTACGCAATCTTGGTTGTCATTGCGAGCGGAGCGAAGCAATCTCTTTGTATCAGATTGCTTCGTTGCTACGCTCCTCGCAATGACACGTCCTAACAACCAAGAATGAGCAGAACCGACTGCCCGCTCTACTTCACCTTATACCTGAGATATGTTATAATAAATTAATGACCTCCTCAGGATTAAAGCGAAGGGGTAGTCTTCACTGTGTGGCTGGAAGACGCCCCACCCCCGTCATCCTCAATAATTCAGACTTTGTCGCTTCTTTTTGTGAGTAAAGGCTAACTATGACTGAAAACATCCCTTCTCCGGGAATGACGAATAATGGGTATACCGCCGAGGACATCCAGGTCCTTGGCGGACTGGAGGCGGTACGCCGCCGCCCCGGCATGTATATTGGCAGCACCGACCAGCGTGGGCTGCACCACCTTGTCTACGAAATCGTCTATAACTGCATTGACGAAGCCATGGCTGGCTGCTGCAACCATGTCTCGGTGACCATTGACCGGGACGATACGGTCACTGTGGAAGATAACGGGCGCGGCATCCCGGTAGACATACACCCCGTTACCAAGATATCCGCTGTGGAGACGGTCCTGACAACACTTCACGCCGGAGCCAAGTTCGGCGGCCGCGCCTACCATGTTTCCGGCGGGCTGCACGGCGTCGGTGCCTCGGTAGTAAATGCCCTCTCCTCACGCCTCAAGGTGAGAATACGGCGTGACGGCAAGATATATGAGCAGGAGTACCGCCTGGGCGCCCCCCTGGGACGGCTTGCCGAGGTCGGCACAGCCTCTGAAACCGGCACCACCGTCAGCTTCCTTGCCGACAAGGCTATATTTGAGAACGCCGACTACGATTTTGATATGCTCGCCCGCTACCTGCGAGAGATGGCATACCTGAACCGGGGGCTAGAGCTGCATATTAGGGACGACAGGAGCGACCGGGAGCAGACCTTCTACTTTGAGGGCGGGATAACCAGCTTCGTCGCCCAAATGAACCGCAACCGGCAGGTCCGCCACCCGCGCCCCATCTATGTTTTCAAGACGGTGGACGCAGTCAGCGTGGAGGCGGCGCTCCAGTACAACGACGGCTTCGCCGAGTCCGTTATCAGCTTTGCCAACTGCGTCAACACCATAGACGGGGGCACCCACCTCACCGGCTTCCGCTCCGCCCTGACCCGGGCGCTCAACGACTATGCCCACAAGTACAAGCTCCTCAAAGAAGACGAACCCAACCTGGTCGGCGAGGATGTCAGGGAGGGGCTGACCGCCGTGGTCAGCGTCAGGCTCCCCGAGCCCCAGTTTGAGGGGCAGACCAAAGCCAAGCTGGGCAACACCGAAATGAAGAGCGTGGTGGAGACGGTGGTCGGCGAGCAGCTATCCCTCTATTTTGAGGAGCACCCGGATGACGCCCGGCGGATTACTGATAAGTGTCTCACCGCCGCCAAAGCAAGGGAAGCCGCCAGGAAAGCCCGCGACCTGGTGGTCAAGAGGAACACACTGGACACGGGCACCCTGCCCGGCAAACTGGCTGACTGCTCGGAGAAGGAGCCTTCCCTCTGTGAGCTCTACATGGTGGAGGGAGACTCCGCCGGCGGCTCCGCCAAGCAGGGCAGGAACCGGCGTTTCCAGGCTATCCTGCCGCTGAGAGGCAAAATCCTCAACGTGGAGAAGGCGCCGCTGGACAAGATGCTCTCCCACGAAGAAATCCGGGCGATTATTACGGCGCTGGGGGCGGGCATTGACGATGACCTTGACCTCTCAAGGCTCCGCTACCACAAGGTCATACTGATGACCGATGCTGATGTTGACGGCTCCCACATACGCACCCTGCTGCTTACCTTCTTCTTCCGCCACATGCTGGAGTTGATAAACAGCGGGCACCTGTATATCGCCCAGCCGCCACTCTACCGCATCAAGACATCCAAGACCCAGAAGTGGGTCTACACGGAGCAGGAAAAAGAAGCCGTGCTCCGCGAGCTCAAAGCAGGAAAGAATGTTGATATCCAGCGCTACAAGGGCCTGGGGGAGATGAGCGCCGAGCAGCTATGGGAGACCACCATGAACCCGGCGACCCGCACCATGCTCTCGGTAACGATAGAGGATGCCGCCAAGGCAGACCAGATATTCCACCTGCTCATGGGCGATGAAGTCCCGCCGCGCAAGGCATTCATCCAGGCACACGCCCGCAGTGTCAAGAACCTGGATATTTAGCCTGTC
>CAYUBP010000108.1:0-5549 GCA_964443115.1 uncultured Dehalococcoidales bacterium
CTCGCTCTCTGCCCTGTATTTAGAGAAAAGATAGAAGGCAAGCACAAGAGCTTCCAGAATAATAAGAACCTGCTCTATATTTATTATCATATGCATCATGTGAGAGGAGTATCCTTGGTAGTAAAACATCAAGTCATATGCATACGCTACCACTATGATTGCCATCGCGCCCGTGGACAGTGCCGAAACTGTAAAGAGGACAGGCAGCAGCGATGTTTTCCAGAAAGGTACATATCGCACGGATTGTATGAGGATGCCGGTATAGGCAGCCGTGGCTATCGCTAAGACAAAGACGCTGGCATCCAGTACAGGCATAAGCGGAGCCAGAATGTCAATGTTTATCCCCAGCAGGGGGAGAATGGAGAGTCCAAAAATCACTGCTCCAATGACGATACACAGTGAGAGGATGTAAAACCCCCGGGACAACCAGGATGTTCTCGGGTTCATTACTGTATTGAGGAACCTGGTTTTTATGCCCAGCTTCAAGACTAGGAACAGGGCGCCGATGGCAACCAGGATGGCACCCCACAGTAATATCGCCCTGGAGGAGTATGGGGAGTAATCCAGCCAGTCCATAACGAGGCCAATAGCAAGAGAACCGGCGCCGATACCCGCCAGGTAGAGATAGGTGGCGACCTGCCACCCCCACTCCTTCTGTGGTCTCTGGTACTTGATACTGTCTACCGGGTTAATCCAGTCCGTATCCATCTTTTCGCTCCGGCTTTCTAAAGCGCGTGGGCTGGTTCTCTGTCCAGGCCCAGCCTCTCCAGGGTCTCAGGTCTCGGGACTCCGTTCTCGTCCCATCCGTGGAACCGGTAATAGTCGTCTACCATGGCTTTGCACCTCGTCCAGTCAAGGGTCTTGCCCCAGAGGCTGTCAGCGCCCGCCGGTGCAGACCCGGGGAAATAGCGGTCTGGCAATGGACTGTCCCCTTGTGCGGCACTCTCTCGTAGATTCAAGAGCCTCTCCAGAGTCAGGGCTCGCTCCGCGCATTCCCAGATTTTTTCGGCGGAGAGCTCCAGCCCGGTATTGAGGTAGACCATCTTTGAGAATTCTTTGAAGCCGGGCATATCGGGGCTCATAAGGACGGTGTGGAACTTGCACAGGCCTATCATGTCTGCTGCCATATAGCACAGCTCCTGCCACACGGCCTGCCACGCCTTCCCCTCGCAGTCCCGGTAGTCGGGAGAGAGGGGCCCATCATAGGGAAGGGGCTGGCTATATAACTTCCTCAGGGCAGGTTCTGGGAGCTTATAGAAGTCTATGAACGACTTGCAGTGGGAGAGTTCTGAGCCATTGGTGGCTGTAGCCATCGCCAGCACTAGGCTGGGTGTAGCGCTCTCATCTGAGTGGGGGGTGGGGAGGTATTTCTCAGAGCCTTTCCCGATTTTCTGTGCAGCACGAGTCCCGCCTTCAGCCAGAATGTCTCCCAATCCCTCTCTCCGGGCAATGCGGTGGAGCATCTCAATGATAGCCTCTTCGTTGCCGGGTTCTAGCTCCAGTCCCCCCGTATCCCTGCCGGTCAGAATACCCCTCCCGTAAAGCTCCATAGCCCAGGAGATAAGCCTCCCGCTTTCCACGGTATCAATCCCGTACGAGTTTGCTAGGTAGTTCACTAGCAAGATAGTATTAATATTGCGGCAGCCGGCATCAGCCCCCAACGCCTCCTGGCTTTCATACCCGGGGCCCTGGGCATAAACTCCGGAATAGGGGCCATCCTGAATCGTGTAGCGGTGCCGGCAGTGGAGCTGGCAGCCAAAGCACCCGTCCATTCCAAAGGAGTACTCGTCAATGCTTTCCCAATCAATATTATCGTGGTTATGGCTCAACCGGTCCAGTTGCAGTTCGTTTATATTGCCTGGCTTGGTGTCGCTTAGTTCGTGGAAGAAAAGAGTCCCCCAGCGCCGCATCAGGCGTCCAAATTTGGTGGTACAGATGCCGCGGACTAGCTGTTTATCGTAGTCAATGGCTTCTTTGGGAAACTCTATGTCAACGCCGGTCTTGCCCCTGGCTACGATAGCCTTCAGGTTTTTAGAGCCCATGACCGCGCCGATGCCTGTCCGCCCGCCGGCGTTTTGGTGGAGGGTCACTATATTGGCAAATCTGACCAGCTTCTCGCCCGCCGGTCCGATGCAGAGGGCTTGAATCCGCTCGTCACGGAGTTCCTGCCTCAGGGTTTCCTGCGTGTCCTGTACTGTTTTCCCCCAGGTTGAGGAGGCGTCACGAATCTCAATCTTCCCGTCGTGGATAAAGAGGTATGATGGTTTCGCAGCCCTGCCTTTAATAACGAGGTGGTCGAACCCGGCCCAGCGTAGTTCCGGTGCGAAGAATCCACCGGTGCTCGTGCTGCCCAGGTGCCCGGTGAGGGGAGACTTGGACATAATATTAGTCCGGGCACATGCCGAGGCTAGTGTGCTGGCAAGAAGTCCGGCACCCACCACCACCACATTGTCAGGGCTGAAGGGCTCCACTCCTTCCCTGAGGTGGTTGTACATGAAGTAGATATCTAGCCCCCGCCCTCCAATGAATAGCTCGCGTTTTTCAGTGGGGATAGGGGCTGTTTTGCTCTCGCCCCTTGTGAGGTCAATGTACCCGATCCTGCAGTTTAGCGCCATTACTACCCCCATGTCTTGAGATTCAGCCGTATAGCAAAATCCGTCATCTCAGAGACTTACCTGATACTGAAAGCGCGTAATATCAAGTTTCTCGCCTTGCCGGGGGCAGTCTACTCCGGTAGCTGCACATCCCTGGCTGAGGTATCCATCTTGAGCTCCTTCATCTTGGTTCTGGTAGGGATTCCCTCCTTGCTCCAGCCGCGGGTAGCGTAGTACTCCTGGAGCATTTCGTCCCACGGCACAACCCTGCCCTTGTAGATGCCGACCACCGCCGGCTCATAGGCGCGCTTGTCAGGGAACCTGTCGTTGCGGTAGTCCCACCCCTTCAGCCGGTAGTTGAACGCCCGCTGGAGGTTGATAACCCTCTCACCGACAGCCATCAGCTCGTCATAGGTGACGTCCCAGCCGGTTATCTTGTTCAGGATATCGGCATAGGTGCTGGGGCCGAAAGATACCAGCATGAACTGGGTGGCGGCGCCAAACATGCAGGTTACCAGCGAGTTGAACAGGCCGACGAAGTTCTCGGTCCATATCATGAAGAGCATCTTTCCCCTGGTGCCCTTAATCCAGTCGGCGTCAATCTTGGGCGGGTCGCCGAATATCTTTTTCTTCAGCTCCATGGGCATATCCAGCAGCTCCACACACCTCTCCCACAGCTCAAGGTTGGTCTTGCCGATGTACTCGGGGTAGGTATCCCTGTTCTCCGGCAGGAAGGACAGTTCCCAGGTATTGTGAACGCGCAGCCAGTCACCGCCGCGCGGGCTGGTAAGATACCCCATTGACCATATGAGCGCCTGGAGCCTGGAGTCCCTCTGTATTGACGGTTTTCCCTTCACCGCCGGGGTAAGCTCCACGGCTTCCCCGCCGACCATCCGCGCCATCTCACCCTGTCCCTCAGCCAGCAGGTTGCCCAGTTTTCCCTCCCGGCGAGCCACCCTGCGGGCTATCTCCCAGACCAGGTCCGGGTCGCCGCGCTTCAAGACAAGCCCGTCGGTGTCATTGAGGGTGAGCAGTCCCTTTTCAAACAGGTCAACGGCAAAGGTGAAGTTCATGGAGAACGATGCCGGGTCTAAGCCAAGCTCCTGCATTAGCCTCTCATAGTAAATCCACTCGTTGAAGTCGGCAAAGTCAAAGTTGCGCAGCATGGTAGTGATGAAGGTCATGTGCCCGCCAACCTGTCTCAGTCCGGCGTACTTGCCTTCCTTGATCTGGAGCCAGTGGTAGCAGGGAGCCATGCAGTTGAGGCAGCCGACGTTCTTCAGGTGGGGGAAGTCAGCGGCATCCCTGTTCTCCGCCAGCAGGGTACCGCGGAGGGGCCAGTGGGCGGTGGTTGCCAGGCTGGTGGTGCAGCCGTGCTCCTGCCATATCTTCAGGGTTGGCTCCTCGGCGAAGAATTTATTGACTGCATTGTAGGATGACTCCAGCAGCCCGCGTGGGTCGTCCAGATGTATCTCTCCGGTGCCCCGTACCGCAATTGCCTTCAGGTTCTTGGAGCCCATGACCGTGCCGCCCCCGGAGCGCCCCGGGCAGGAGGTGGCGTCGCCGCAGGCTACCGCATACTTGACCATGTGTTCCCCGGCAACCGAGATACTTAAGACGCGAATCTCGCCCTCGTAGCGCTCTCCCAGTTCCTCCCTTACCGCCTTTACCGTCTCGCCGGTCTCTTTCCCCCAGAGGTGAGTGGCATCCCTGAAGGTTACCTCTTTATTGTCAATGAAGACGAGGGTTGGCTTTGCCGCCTTGCCCCGGACAATCAGGATATCAAAGCCGGCATACTTGAGGGTCGCAGGGAAGTACCATCCGAACCCGCCGGAGGAGAAGCCTCCGGTCTCGGGGCCGATACAGCCCAGCATCGCCCGCCCCGCCTGCGGGGCGGCGGTAGCCGTCCACGGCCCGGGGGCGATGATGATTTCATTTTCGGGGCTCATAGGGTCTATCGCCTTGGGGATATCTTTCCAGAGAATCTTGGTGATGAAGCCGTCGCCCCCCAGCCAGAGCCGGGGGTCAATGTCATAGTCCCGCCAGAACTTCTCGGTAGGTATAATCTGGGCTTCTTGCTTGGTCAAATCTAGAATCAGAACATTTCCGGCATATCCCTTGGGTACTGACATGTCTCTCCTCAACTATACTTTAATGGTTCCTATACGGCTCTCCATAATCTTCTGAGAAAGGTAATTTATCTTGGGTATGTGGGCTGCCTCTTTGGGCAGGAACTGGAGCGCATTTGTCGGGCAAAAGCGGACGCACTGCGGGTCGCCGTCACAGAGGTTGCACTTGATAACCTGTTTTCTGACAGAGTCATAGAGAGGTGCTCCGAAAGGACAGACTGTGATGCACATCCGGCAACCAATGCACTTATCATAATTAATGACCATGGCATGGGTGTCCTTGTCCCGCCTTATAGCCCTTACCGTACAGAAGTTCAGACAGAACGGCTTGTCACACTGCCGGCAGGCAAGAGCTTCAAATATGAATTCTGACTCTTCGTCGATACCGGTGGTGGCGTAACCCTCATGTCTCATGATCTGAATACGAGACCTTGTGAGGCTCGTGGCTCCGTTGTTATAGGTAGAACACGTTGTCATGCAGCGCATACAACCTGTGCACAGGGCCGGGTCATGGACCAGGACCTTTTCCTCGGTGTTATTCAAAGCTCCTCCTTTAGCTTGTGATAAATGGCGTTCCTGGCAGCATAAAATATCCTGATGTCTGTCATCAGGATTCAGGTGTCAGATGGTTTCAAAACTCATGTCCATGTAAAATTGTGTTACTGGTAGCGCAGTTTCCCTGGTAGTTACCACGATGTGGTATAGCATCACTGTATTTTACCACGGTGTGGTATTAATTAGCAAACTTATGTACTGGTTGGTTCTGCTCAGGTCTTGGTTGTCATTGCGAGGAGCGTAGCGACGAAGCAATCTATTTACTATGAGA
>CAYUBP010000109.1:0-5508 GCA_964443115.1 uncultured Dehalococcoidales bacterium
GGGCAAGCGAAGCTTGACCTGTAAGTGCCACGGGCTTTGCCCGTGGGAATCTACATCCTCTTCACAAGCATAAGAACGCGGGGGGATCAAAAGCTGCTCCCCTTGATTCTGTCGTTCGAGGCCGCCCAAGGCACGAACATAGGAATATCCCGGTGGGCTTCTGGCAGAGCACGTCTGCCAACCCTGCTATCCGGTTCAACTGGTACACAGAAAGGGATTTAAGCCGGTGACAACCTGGTAGTTCATGCAGTCCCGCTCCGGCACGAACTGGTCGGCGGCCATACCCCACCTGAGGTTCCGGGCATGATAGCCCAGCAGATTGAGCAAAGCGGTGACCGCGCTGCTCTCGTGCCCATTGTCGCCGTAGACCAGGATCTGCCGGTCGGGCGGGAGTCTTTCCAGGTTTTCCGTCTCGAAGACGTCATTCAAGTAGACGTTCAGAGCACCGCTGAGGTGTCCCTGATTGAAAGCAGCGTTATCCCGGATATCAAGGATGAAGGGCTGGGTGTAAGGATTACCGGTGGTGGAGCCGGTGAAGAATGTAGAGAGAAATATCTGGGCTGCCGTATTAGGTTCGAAATTCAGGGCCTGGTACAGGTCGCTGGCCATCATGTCTGACCTTCGGGCTTCGCTGGTCAGGTAGGCATTAGCGGCGGCCCAGAGAACCGTTGCCTTGTCGGTGGACTCGGTGTTGTCCACAACCGGCAAGGCGTAGGTCTCGTTGGGCTGGGGTGTGTAACCGCGAGTGTAGTCCGCTCCCCAGTCCGTGATGGTGTCCCGGGACTCGTCGTAGGTGGCTAGGGAGTCCGTTGCTCCCGCCCACGATGCCATGCCCCATTCTAGGGCGACTGCTTCATATCCCATGACATTCAGTATCGCGGCCGCCTGCGCTCCTGCTTCTCCGGTGGCGCTCACCACCACGATCTGCCTCTGCTTGGGCAGGTTTGCGAAGTTCTTGTAAAGGGTTAGCTGCCGCCACGAGATGTGAAGCGACCCGGGTACGTGCCCCTTAGAGAAGGGGTTGGGCATTTCTGGTTCTTTGGGGCGGACATCAATAATGAACGGCCCTTTGTTGTAGTTGTAGGGGTCGTAGTATTTTACCTCGAATGGGGCCATGGCCTCGTTTCCTCTAATTATGAGCACGGTTTTCGGGCTCACCGCCACCATGCTATCATATAGGTTCTTGGCGGAAATCGTCAGGGCCTGGCCGCTGTTTACATATGCGTCGGCCGCCTGTCGTATAGTCTCAAACTCATCACTGACGTCTGCGGCCAGGCTGGTGACGGACTGCCCGCTCGTCGGGAGGTTTGAGGCGAGCGACATCCCGGCCGGAGCCGAGCACGGGAGGACATAGCCAAGAAGCATCACACCGATAATAACCGCCCCGACTAGTCTTCTGTAGTCCACCTCGCACCTCCGTGAAGTAATATTCAGGTTAAACATTCGGCCTATGGGCTTGACTTCGGCACGAAGGGGTCGTAGCCGCTGACCGTTTGATAGTTCATGACGTCTTTACTTGGGTCAAACGCGTTTAGTCCAAAGGGTTTTCCCGGCTTCTCAAGCGACCAGCCTATGATTCCCCACCTGAGGTTAACGGCATCGTAGCCAAGCAGGTTGAGCAGGGTGCACACCACGGCGCTCTCGTGCCCGGTGTCGCTGACGACCAGAATCTGCCTGTCCAGCGGCACCCTGTCCAGGTTCTCCGTCTTGAACAGGTCTTTCCACAAGACGTGCTGGCTTCCGCAGAGGTGGCCGTTGAGGTACGAGTCATCGTCACGCACGTCGAGAAAGAACGGCACGAGGTAGGGGTTTTCGGTGGCGGTGCCTGTAAAGAACTCCGACTCGAATTGATTTGAAGTTGTATTTTCGAGTTCTGAGTAGTACAGAGCCTTGTGCAACTCCTCTCCGGTGAGGTCAAACTCCCTGCTGCCGTCGGCGAGGTAGGCGTTGGCCGCCGCTTCCAGAATCGTCTGAATGTTGTTGGAGTCGGTGTAGTCCACCACCGGGAAGGAGTACGTCTCGGTGGGCTCGGATATGGGGCAGACGGCCCGGTAAGCTGAAGACCAATCGAAGAGGCTATCATTCATCGTATACCGGCCGGGGGCGATTGCCTCATCCCCCGTCCAGGCGGTCATGCCCCACATCAGGTTGACGGCGTTATACCCCAGGACGTTGAGTATGGCCGCGGCGGCGCCCCCGGTTGCACCGGTGCCGCTGACAACCACGATCTGCCTGTCCCTGGGCAGCTGGCCGACGTGCCACATGAGGTCCGGCAAGGGAATGTGAATGGCGCCGGGGATATGCCCGGCAAGGTACAAGTCCGGCATCTCCAGCACGGAGTCCCGCACGTCGATGATGAACGGGCCCGTGACGTACTCCGAGGGGTTGTACCACTCAAGCTGGAAGTCGGGCGTCACCGCGGTGCCGGCGGCCATCATGCTGTCATAAACCTCCCTGGCGGTGATGTAGAGCGGTTTGCCGCTGTTCATGTAGGCGTCAGCCGCCCCGCGGATGACTTCGAATTGCCCAATAGAGGTCGTCTGACTGGTGGGTGTGGGGGTCTCTATGGAGGTTGGGGTGGGGCTCACTCCGGGGCTGCACGAACCGAGCAAAGCCGATAGCGCGAGAGCTGTAAGCAAAGCAATTGCTAAGACCTTATTTGGCTGCTGTACAACCTCTCGCTGCGTATTCATGTGCACATCTATAATTTATTCTAGCATCTTGCTAGAGTCTGTCAAGACCAATTAAAGGCGCGTTTCGCGCGGCTATCGTTATTGGCTGTGCCCTACCTGGAGCAGCTTCGGGCACAAATCTCAGCCACCCCAGCAGCCCCTCGCCCCGTTTTTCCGGTGTTGCTCAACTCTAATCGATCTTTCCGTCCACGGACACATCGGCTCATTCGCTACACATTCCATCAGAATGTGCAGCCCATGAACTCTCTTATAGTCTTGCTTTTCGGTGATGAGCAAGCTATGCTAGAAGAAAGTGACCCATTAAGACTACCGGAAATGGCGCTAAAGGATGGAGAGCATGAGTGATAACCTTCCCCGGCATATTGCTATCATTCCGGATGGTACCCGCCGCTGGGCAAGGAAACGTGGGCTGCCTGATATAGAAGGAGCCCGAGCCGGACTGAAAGTTGCACATCGAGCCGTCGACTTTCTCCTCAATGTTGGCTTAAGGTATCTCACAATTTGGGGCTTCTCCAGTGACAACTGGAAACGGCCGGAGGAGCAAGTTCGCTTGCTCCTTGAGCAGGCGCAGACTTGGGTTGAGGAAGATGCTCCGTGGCTGCACAGCCGGGGGGCTCGGTTGCGCCATATCGGCAGAATCGACCGATTACCGGCAGGTCTCCAGCAGGCTATAAGTTATTACGGGGAGATCACCAGGCAAAATACGGGCATGACTGTAATGGTTGCTCTGGACTATGGCGGACGGGCTGAAATGGTTGAGGTTATCCGCCGAGTAATGAAAGCGGCCGTACTGCCCCAGATGGTGAACGACGAGCTGGTTAGCCATTACCTCTATGCCGACGGTGTGCCGGATGTTGACTTGGTTGTCCGTACCGGGGGAGAACTGCGACTGTCCAACTTTATGATGTGGCAAACGGCTTATAGTGAATACTATTTCACCCCGGTTCTATGGCCTGACTTTGATGAAACAGAGTTGAAGAAGGCTTTGGAAGCCTATAGCCAAAGACACCGACGCTTTGGCGGTGACTAGTCTACGCTACCCATTGGATCTTAATTCAACTGACTTTATACCCACCCAAAGGGAGCGGATTAGTCACAAAAAGCCATGTTGTTACAGCTAATTTACACAGGTAGAGTGATGATATAATACTATAATCCTAAAGACCACATAAGATCTATCACAGGAAGATGTTGTGTATGACAGTAAAAGTTGTTACCGACAGTACTGCTGACCTGCCACCCCAGTTAGCTAAAGAGCTAGGTATTACCGTTGTTCCAGTATATCTGCGTTTTGGGGATGAGGTCTACCGCGACCGTGTGGACATCAGCGAGGACGAATTTTACCAGAGGTTGTTACACGATCCTATCCATCCCAGCACCACACAGCCATCTCCGCAAGATTTCGTTGGTGTCTATAAGAATTTGGCTCGAAGGGCTGAGGGGATTATTTCTATTCATGTAAGCAGCAAGTTGAGTGGCACCTATAATTCGGCCTTACGTGGTAAGGAAATAGTAGAAAAAGAGTGTCCTATTGAGGTGATTGACTCGCAGTTAGTTACCATGGGTCTAGGTCAATTAGTTATAGTAGCTAATGCCATCGCTGAGTACGGGAATAGCTTGCGGCAGGTAGTAGAAGAGGTAAAACAGACGATACCCAGCATTCATGTACTGGGGCTTCTTGATACCCTCAAGTACTTGGCTTTGGGTGGGCGCATAGGCAAGGTGCAAGCACTATTGGGCTCAGCATTAAGTGTGAAGCCGATGCTGACAATAAAAGATGGAGAGCTCGTACCGGCTGGCAGAGTTCGCAGCCGTGCCAAGGGCATAGACAGGTTGTTTGAATTTGTGAGAAATGCTCTAGATATTCAGGATCTGTCTGTTGTATATAACACTACACCTGATGAAGCGCAAGCATTAGCCGAGCGCATGGGCTCTGTATTCTCTCAAGAGCGAGTCAGGTTAGCCAGGCTGGGACCTGCGCTGGGAGTCCACACCGGGCCAGGCATATTATTTGTAGCCCTCAGGGGAAAAACCTTATCTTAGTTTCAGTGGCTACTGCTCGGTTTTCAGTCTTAATATATACGCTGGCTTATGCTAGTCAAAAATAACCGTCTTGTTTGTCCCTCTGCGCAATTCATCCGAATGTTAGATACTTACTAGAGGGACAGACTAAAAGCGAGCCCAAAAGTTCTGCCTATTGTCACCTCAGCTCCACCACTTTTTGAAGCTAAAGTCCCCACTTTTAAGAATTCGCTTAGTAGACATAGGGAAGGCCATCCTGCCAAAGCCTTGAGGCAAGCGGTGATAGCCTTGACGTATAGGCCTGATAATTGATACCGAGCTAATCCACTACAAGTGGCGGGCTGCTGATGGTAACTATCCCGACTATGGGAAGCTCGCACCTACCGGGGCGGAGAACAATGCTCACTTTGACGCCATAGAGGCAGGTAAAAAAGTCTTATCCTTGTGGTTTTTGTCAGTGTTTTGACAAAGCAAATATTGTATGTAATACTAGTCATGTAAATCATGTATACAAAATAAATAAGGAATATCAGCCATGAGTATGAAAGAAATGAAACCGCCGGAAGGCAAAAAGTTCTACGGTTCGGTGACGGTCAGTGAAAGAGGGCAGATTGTCATCCCTGTGGAGGCGCGGAGAGATTTTAACATCAAGGCGGGCGATAAACTGGTCATGCTGGGTGACTTTGAGCAGGGAATTGGTATCCTTACCTTTGAAACGATTCAGAAACTGAAATCCAAATCAGCATACAACATTAAGATACTCGAATCTACAGAGAAATAAAACCCACCGGAC
>CAYUBP010000110.1:0-5495 GCA_964443115.1 uncultured Dehalococcoidales bacterium
CGCTCCATGCCGCCGTTAGCCTTGAAGCTGGTGGCATAGAGCGCCCCGCCGTCTGCCAGCTTCACCTGGCCAAGCATGCTACCCATGGGCAGGGTGCTGTCCAGCCTTTCCCAGATGGTGCTGGTGCCAATCTGGAAGCGATAGATACGCTCTTTACTTGCCGTAGTGGATGCGGTATCGCTGGCGGCATAGATGATGTGGTTATCGCTGAAGCCGGGGTCAAAGGCAACGGAGGCCATGCCGGTAAAAGGTGGCGAGGTAGCACCGGGCGGGACCGGCTCAAACGAAGCGCCGCTGTCACCGGAGAAATAGACCCAGCCGTTGGCATTACTCACCAGGACGTAGCCTCCGGCTGACAGGGCTATGGAGTTCAGGGGTTGGCTGCCGGCGGCTGCGCCGGCGGAGTAGCTTAAGCCGCTGTTCGTGGTGCGGTAGACCCGCCCGTTGCTGCCGTCATAGCTGCCGATAAACACGGTCTGCTCACTGGCTAGCGCCCAGGTGTCAACCGCGGAGGGGGCACTCCTCTGGATAAAGCTCTGCCCGTTATCAACTGACTGCCATATTACCGGGCTGCCATCACTACTGCCGGCGATATACACTACTTGGCTGCTGGCGCCGTAGCCCGGGGGAAGTTCAATCCGGTCAATCTCATTGCCGCCGGCGAAGGAAGCAGCATAAACCCGCTCCCATCTCTGCCCGCCGTTAGTTGTCCGCCACAGGCTGTGCCCGCTGCTGCCCCAGGTCAGCATGAACAGGGTGCTGTCCTGGCTGTACAGGGGGGAAGGTGCCAAGCTAATGATGTCCCTGATATCGGTATCAATTAGCCCCGTCTGGTTCCAGGTCATGCCGCTGTCGCTTGTAACTGAGACGGCGCTGCCGCTGCCGCTGGTGGCGGCATACGCCCTGCCGTTGCCGGAGACTATGCATGTCCGGGACTGCCCTGTCGGTGGCTTGGCGCTTTTCTCCCAGCTTCCGCCGCCGTCGTTGCTGAGGTACACGTCAGCGCTGCCGCTGGCGCCGGCTAGAAGGCTGGCGCCTCCAACCGCCAGCCCGCTAACATCAACACTGCTCAAGCCATAACCGGCGCCGATATTGAGGTCGGTAGCCACCGAAGAGTCCCCCGCCCTGTTTATGACGTACACGTCGCCATTCTCGTCGCCGGTGCTGATAGCCACGAACTGCGCATAGCTGTTGCTTATATCATAGTCCTGGGGAAAGGCAATAGCCGCTCCGGTGCTCACCGCTACCGGAGCCCCGTCGCTGGTGAGCCTGGCATTGCCCACGGTCTGCCCCCAGCCGTTACCGCCAATCCTGGTGGTAACAGAGGTGTCTGTCTCGTCGGTGATTACCGCTACCAGTTGCTGGTCGGTGGCAAAGTGCGGGGAGAAAGCTATGGCATAGACATCGTAGCTGCCGATGCCGGTATCTATCCAGTCGGAGAAGGGGTGGCTCTGGTCCCGGATATAGACGCCGCCAAACTCGCCGGCATCCCTGTCTCTGAGCGCCACGGCAACGAGGTTGCCGCTGACGTCAATAGCCGTGACTTCCCGGTTGCCGCTGCCAGCACCACCCGGCAACTCCGCTATCTGAGTAAAACCGCTGCCGCTATCGGTAGACCTGGCTAAACTGTCCCGCGTGGCATAGTAGATGGCGCTGGCGGAACCGGGGACAGTGGCAATAGCCGCTATATCGTCGTTGACTCCGGTATCGTGCCACCTGTATCCGCCATCGGTAGACTTATACAGCGTGGAGTCCAGGCCCTGGCAGCAGGCGTAGAGGGTGCCGTCGTCGGCTATGGCAAGCTGGCGGATGTCCGAGCCGGGCGCCAGTACCCAGTGACCGGCTTCTTCTTCGCCGGGGATGCTGACCTTTGTCCAGTTGACATCGCCGGGGCTGGCAACAGAAGGGGCGGGCAGTCCAAGTAGCAGGGTCAGGACAACGGCTGCTATGACCCCTGCTACTCTTGTCATATAGCAAATTCTATCTGGCTATGAGATGAAAGTCAATAAAAGGGAGAGCCTCCCTGTTCAGGGAGGCTCTCCGGTTGTCTGGTGTTCGCTAGGTTTAGGCTACCCGCCTGGTCCTTATGATGAGGATTATTACCGCAATCACCAGGATGGCACCGATGCCGATGATAACCCAGATGTACATCGGGGTTACCGGCTCGGGTGTAGGTGTTGGTGTTGGCGGTGTCGGTGTTGGTGTTGGCGGTGTCGGTGTCGGGGCAGGTGCTGCCTCGGTAGTGAACACGCCGACTCCATACTGGCTCATGGTGCTGCCCTTTACGGCTCTCACCCTCCAGTAGTAGGTGGTCGAGTAATCCAGCGTCACCGCCGGTGTGTAGACCGTGGTGGTGACGGCGTTAGACCCGGTCTTGCTGTCCAGTGTGGTGGCAAAGGTCGGGTCCGTGCCCATCTGGAACTCGTAGCCAGTAGCCCAGTCAGCGGCGTTCCAGGCGAAGGTCGGCGTCCGGGATACACCGGTTGCGCCGTTAGCCGGAGCCTCGGGTACGCCACCGACGAACGGGTTCCACTGGGCTGCGCCCAGAGCGGTGGTGAAGTCAAAGGTGGTTGACCACAGACTCACGCAGGGTGACTGTGCGAAGACAGCTACCTTCCAGTAGTAGGTAATGCCGTCCTCAAGTCCGGTAATTCTGACCGACTCCTGAGTTGTCTGTACGGCTCTCTCAATGTTGGCGAACTGAGAGTCAGTGGCAAGGTAGACCTGGTACATGGTGGCGTTCTTTACCTCGCCCCAGGTCAGGGTTACCTCGTCTGTCCTCTGTGAAGTGGCGCCCTTTACCGGCGTGCCCAGAGATGGCGTGGTAACTTCGTCATTGTACGTCCATATCTCGGCCTGGTTTCCGGCAATCGTCCATAGCTTGTTGGAGCCGGCGGTTATCCACAGGCCCCAGGCGTAGCCGCCGGGCCACTGTGTGCTGAGAGGCTCAAAGTACGGGGCGTTCGTTGCCGGGATGACCGCCGCCGTCGGGTTGACGCAGCGGGATACCGGCTGGTTGTCGTCGTCAGTGGTGTACAGGGTGCCGTTGCCGGCGACTGCAAATCCGTAGAGAGCCTCCGGGTTAATGGAAGCCGCAGCGCCCTCGTCCTCGGGCCAGGTATTGGCAACGCCCGAGATTAGCTGCCATTCGGAGTCCTCGCCGATAACGAAGCGCCATACGCCGTCATAGCCGAACTTGGTGGCGTAGATGGTGCTGTTGGTGGCGAAGTTGGGGTCATAGACAGGGAAGGTGATTCCGCTGCCGCCGCCAACCTGACTGCCAGGGCCGCCAACCTGGTCCCAGGTCAAGCCCATGTCTCCTGACATGAAGACCTCGCCGTTGGTGGTGCCCGCCAGGACGTTGTTGTTGCTCTTCGGGTCTACGGCGAGCCCGTAGACGTCAGAGGTGCTGCCGACGTTGTACGTCATCCATATCCAACCGGCGTTGTTAATGGTCTTGTAGATGTTGCCGCTGTCGCCGGCAAGGAGACGGTTGTCGCGGTTGATTATCAGCCAGTTGTTTACCGCGCCCGGTGCCGCGTTGGTGCTCTGTACGGTGAACGCGTCACCGCCGTTGGTGGAGTATGCGGAACGCGGGTTAGCTAGCGTGAGGTCTCCCACCATTACGGTGAGGTCAGTCTGCCACGCGGCTGACGTCTGAACGTCGCTGAAGGCGTTGAAGTACGTTGGCGGACTTCCCCAGCTGGCTTTGCTGACGTGGTAGATTCTCTTCCAGTCCTTGCCGTCATGCCGCCAAAGGCTGTCGCCGTTGTAGTTGGGTAATCCGGTTACTGACTGGGTTGTTACCATGAAGAACCAGTCCGCCGTCGGCTGGATATCGGTTATGGTCCCGATATCGTACTGAATCAGCGAAACCTGGTTCCAGGCGAAGGTGGTGGAGGCGGTGGTGAATGAGCAGGCAAGGTTGGTGCCATTGGTCACTGCCCACACGTTCCGCGTGGTGGAGTAGTCCTTGGCGAAGCGGACATACACCGGACCGGTACCGGTCATCTTGCCGGTAATCATGCCCGTCTGTGTGGTGGTGCCGCTGACGTCCAGGTCATAGACATCGTAGGTGTTTGCCGCTCCACCCGCGCCGACGGTTCGGCTCTTGGTCCAGTTGCCGGTGTACTCTGCCTGCGCGTCCCAGGAGAAGGTGTACAGACCGCCGTTGGGAGCTGCCGCGCCTGTGTCCAGGCCGCAGAGGACTACCATGTTGCCGCTCGTCCGGCTGGAGTCAAAGGTGTCGCGCAGGGCGATTGAAGCATCACCGCTAGCCGCTGTGACGAAAGCGCTCGTGTGGAACGCGGTATCGGGAACCGTGGCTCCCCACTGCGCCCCGCCGTACTTCAGTGTCAGGTAGGTGTCAACGGCGTCGCCGACTACGGCTATGACCATCTGGTCGGTGCTGAAGGTGCGGGAGACCTTGACGTCAAAAACGTTGATATCGCCGCTCAGTGCGGTAGCGCGTTCGGTCTCTACGCTCAGCGGTGCCCATGGCATGCCGTAGACCGCCTGCTCGCAGACGTAGACATCATCATCGCCTGCGGAGCCGGTATCGCCCGCGGTGCCGGCGAAGATGTAGGGGGCGGTGCCGATGTAGCCGACATCAATGCTAGTAATCGTGTTAGGGGTGATTATCGGCGGGCTGGATAGTGCTTCAAAAGTGGTTCCACCGTTGTTGGACCAGAATACCGTTGTGCCATCGGTGACGTAGATGACGTTGGCATCCAGCGGAGAACAGACCATATCCACGATGAGGTCGGTGCTTATTCCTGCTGTTTCGGAGTAGTCCGTCTCGGTCCAGGTCTTGCCCATGTAGGTGTTGGAGCCCTTGACTGACTTCAGGATGTGAATCTCTCCCGCATCCTGTACGTCGTCGTCATTGGCGTCAATCCAGGCACCGCAATAGAGAGCCGAGTTGTCAAAAGCGACATCCAGCGGCCCCAGGGCTTTGATGAGCGGTGACATGAACCAGCCACCGGCTTCGCCGGCTACCGGCGTGGGGTACTTGACCCACTTGTTGCCGGTCTGGGCGGCGGCGGGTGTTGCTGCCAGCCCGAACAGCAGTCCGGTGAGCAGCATTACGGTCAATGCCACGCTCAGCACCCTATAAATTCTTTTTTTCATCGACCTTAAGTTCCTCCTTAAATAGTTATGTTCATCTCCAGTTATTAATTGGAGACTACCTCTCTATAATCTTAGTGGCGAGTTAGCATAACTCCCCCCTTTCGGGACTTCTGTCATAGCATCACCCCCTTTACACCTTACTTATAATATGATACCACACCTTGTCAAGAGGCATTTCCACTATATCACACATTCTTAGTTTGTCAAGCCCTTGCCCCTTCACCCTTGCAGCCCAGCCCTTAAATCAAAAGGCTATCAGGGTTCTGCTCATTCTTGGTTGTTAGGACGTGTCATTGCGAGGAGCGTAGCAACGAAGCAATCTGATACAAAGAGATTGCTTCGCTCCGCTCGCAATGACAACCAAG
>CAYUBP010000111.1:0-5482 GCA_964443115.1 uncultured Dehalococcoidales bacterium
AGATGGAATCTCGTGACTGGAGTTCAGACGTGTGCTCTTCCGATCTGGCTTGGACTGAGTATCTGCCACGGGATTGTGACCGAGCATGGCGGCAAGATATACGCTACAAGCCATCCGGGTGAAGGGGCTACCTTTGTGGTGGAGCTACCGATTAATAGCCGCTGACCGAAAGGGGGATACATTATGGAACAGGCTTGCATAAACGGGAGAAGAATACTCGTGGTTGAAGACGAGCCGGGCATTGCCCAGGTCTGCGTGCGGACACTCAGCGCCGAAGGGTTTGAGATGGACACTGCCGTTAACGGGGAGGCTGCCCTGGACCTACTGGGGCGAAAGGATTATACCCTTTGCCTTATTGACATAAGGATACCGCAGATGAATGGCATTGAACTCTTCCGGTGGATTGAGGAAAATCATCCCCATTTAGCCGGTAAGGTCATCTTCACCACTGGCGATACTCTGAGCGGTAATACCAAGGAATTCCTGGAGCAAGCCGATAACCCGTTTCTGGCGAAGCCGTTCACCCCCGACGAACTGAGAACTATAGTCAGAAGAGTCAGCGGTTTAGCTTAGGTGTTGCCGGTCCGGGCAACGAATTAAAGCGGATAGGGGTGGGTAAAAATATGGAAGCGATAGACCACAAAGCAAAAGTACTGATTGTGGATGATGAGGCACCAATCAGGAGGCTTCTTCGCCAGAAGTTATCAAAGGAAGGCTACCTGTGTGAAGAGGCTGCCTCCGCTGAGCAGGCTTTGGAGAAGCTGGGGAGCAACTCAACCGAGCTGGTGATACTGGACATAAAGCTGCCGGGCAAATCGGGGATTGAGCTTCTGCCGGAGATAAGAGCCTGTTACCCTGACACCGCCGTGATTATGGCTACCGCCGTTACCGAGGTTGCGGTTGCTATTGATTGTATGAAGCAGGGGGCAGATGACTATGTCTGCAAGCCCTTTAACCTGGACGAGGTCAGCCTGAGTGCCGAGAGGACTCTGGAGAAAAGAAGTATACAGCTCAAGATTAAGGAGTACCAGCAACACCTGGAGCAAAAGGTTGACCGGCAAACGGTGGAGATTCGGAAGCTCTTCCTCGGCGCAATAGAGGCGCTGGTCTTCGCCCTTGAAGCCAAGGACAAGTATACCGCCGGTCACTCGCGGAGGGTGACCGGGATTGCGCAGGCTATAGGCGGTGAGCTTGGTTTATGCGGGAACGATATGGAAGACCTTCGCTGGGGGAGCTTGCTTCATGACGTCGGGAAGATTGCCGTTGACCAGCTTATTCAGAATAAGCCCAGCAGGCTGACCCGCGAGGAGTATGAGCACATTATGATTCATGCCCATGTGGGCGCCGGTATTGTTAAGCCCGTGCTCAATGAGAAGGTAGTAGAGATGATTGAGCACCATCATGACCATTATGACGGCAGCGGGCTTAATCAGACTGTTGCTGGCCAATCCATACCCTTCGGGGCTAGAGTCCTGGCGGTGGCGGATGCCTTTGACGCCATGACATCGGACCGGCCGTATCGGTCAGCCATGTCCGTAGAAGAAGCCCTGGGCGAAATCAAGCGTTGCACCGGCACTCAGTTTGACCCGGCTGTCGTCGCCGCGTTTCTTAAAACGGAGGCAGCTGGAAAAAACTCTGACCAAGGCGTAGAGTCCCGCAGATTATAGCTGGCGGAGAGATAGGAGGTTAACCAAGGTGGAAGAGGCAGATAAGAGGAAAGTGCTCATTGTTGATGATGAACCGGGTGTCAGGCGACTGGTTCAGAGGATGCTCAGCAGGGATTACAGTGTGCTAGAGGCGCAAAATGGCGCAGAGGCAGTAGACATGGCTTGCAGCTACAGGCCTGATGTTATTCTCATGGATATGATGATGCCGGAGATGGACGGACTTAGCGCCTGCTATGCAATTAAGACAAACCAGACTACAAGGGAAATCCCCGTTGTCATGCTCACAGCTATAAGCCATGAGCTCAACAAGAAGCTCAGCGAGGATGTGATGGGTGCCGATGGGTATATAACCAAGCCGTTCACTCGCGAGGCGCTGCTGGAGGAAATCAGACGATTACAGCCGGCAGCCTAGGATAGACCCGCCGGTTGCTCTCTCTGTTGACCGCCGAAAGCAAGGCTGTAGTTTGCTGCATAGCTCCCTCTTCTATTTGGGAAGGTGGGCTGATGCCGGACTGATAGCCATTAGCCGAAATTACTTATGATATAATTAATTAGAAATCGTGACGGTTTGCGTGTCATTTTAAGGGGGTAGCGGCTTGATTTACTGGGCGCAATTATTTCATTTTTACCAGCCACCGACACAGATGCCGCTGATTCTGGAAAAAATCTGTAACGAGTCCTATAAGCCTCTCCTCAAGGTATTGCTCCAGAATCCGCATGCCAGGGCAACACTGAATATCAACGGCGTCCTCCTTGAGATGCTGCATGATTACGGGCACAGGGACGTCATCAGGAGCCTCCGCGCTCTTGGGGAAAAGGGAGAGGTGGAGTTTACCGGGAGTGGCAAATACCATCCCATCCTGCCTTTGTTGCCTCAGGACGAGCGAAAGCGGCAGATAGAATTGAACATCTCCACGCTTGCTCATTTTCTGGGCAACGCCTGTCAGCCAAAGGGGTTTTTCCCGCCTGAGATGTGCTACAGTGATGACATCCTGTCCGAAATTGCTGCCGCAGGCTATCAGTGGGTTATAGTAAGCGGTAGTGCCTGTCCAGCACCGTGGCCCATTGATAAGATTTATCAGGTAGAGCACCAGGGGAAAAAGGTGGCTGTTTTCTTCAGAGATGACATTCTCAGCAACAAGATTAGCTTCAAGCAGATTGGACCCGGTGATTTCTTCCAGCACCTGAAACAGGTTGGCAGTGACGGCGAAGATATTTACATCATAACGGCGATGGATGCTGAGACCTACGGGCATCATATTCAAAACTGGGAAAGGCTTTTCCTGGCGGCTGTCTATGAGCAGCTGAGCCCGACGCGCAAGACTTATGCCGCAATCAAGCAAGCCACAGCACTGGCGGCTCAGCAGTCAGCGCTACTCGCCGATGCGCAGTTTGCTCAGCAGGTCAGGATGGTGACTATCAGTGACCTTCTGCAAATCTTTCCCGCCGGAGAAACGGTGGTTCCCAAGCCGTCATCCTGGAGCTCCTCAGCCGAAGACCTAGCCGCCGGAAATCCTTACCCTCTATGGCTGGATAAGGACAACGAAATCCACCGCCTGCAGTGGGAGCACCTTCGGCTATGCATTGAGATGGTGAGCAAGGCTCAGGAGTGTGCTGACAGTGACGAGTGCAGTTTCTTCGGACGTATTGCCCGCGGTCTGCTTGATATAGCGGAACATAGCTGCCAGTTCTGGTGGGCGAGCCGCAGGCCCATGTGGGACATTAACCTGATTCACCTCGGCTTGATTGACCAGTGGCGGGCTATCGTCAATGCTTATCGGGCTATTACCAAAAGCTCCGCTGACGATGAGACCAAGACCAACTACTACCATAAGGTCGTCGCCGCCCGTGACGTCAGGAACAAGATAACAGACCGGCTTTTTATTCTGTGAGGTCAGTGTGTACTGGGCTAACTTCCTTCACATCTACCAGCCGCCAACCCAGACAGAGGCAATCGTGCGCAAGGTCACCGAGGAGTGCTACCGCACCCTGGTGAGAGTGCTGGACGAAGCCCCACTCGCCAAAATCACCCTTAATATAAACGCCGTTCTTACGGAGCAACTGGACCGCTACGGATTCTGGGATGTAATAGAGGGGCTGAAGAGACTGGCAGAGAGGGGGCAGGTTGAGTTTACCGGCAGCGCTATGTACCACCCTATCCTGCCCCTTATTCCCAGGGACGAAATTGTACGCCAGATAGAGCTGAATACCCAGGTGAACCGCCGCTACTTCGGAGAGGTTTACCAGCCGCAGGGCTTCTTTCCTCCCGAAATGTGTTATAGCGCCGATGTAGCGAGAACGGTCGCCGGGCTGGGCTTCCGCTGGATAATCGTTGATGAGATTGCCTTCAGTGGCAAAATCGGACAGGCACGGGATGACATTATCTATACTCTCAAAGAGCTGCCCGACCTGGTGGTATTCTTCAAGGAGCGCCCCTTCAGTGCCGGCATAACCTACGGCAGTTACCCCGGCTCCAGGCCATTTCTTGCCGCCCTGAAGGACAAACTTGCCGCCCATAACTACCTGCTTACCGGGACCGACGGCGAGGTCTATGGCCATCACCGTCCGGGGCAGGAAAGGTTATTGCAGGAGGTCTTTCATGCCCGGGAGCCGGAGACCTGCAGTATATCGGAGCTTCTTCATCTTTTCAAGAAAAGGCGTGAGGCAAGCCCGATGCCTTCTTCCTGGAGCACCTGGGAGGATGAAATGGTGCAGGGGATACCCTACCCGCAGTGGCAATACCCTAGTCACGAGCTGCACCGGCTCCAGTGGGAGCTAACATACCTTGCGCTTGAGCTGGTCAAGTCTGTCCCACGTGAGACCCCGGGCTATGAGGAGGCGCGCCGCCTGCTGGATGAGGGGCTCCATAGCTGCCAGTACTGGTGGGCAAGTTGCCGGCCCTGGTGGGACACCGGAATGATTGAGTGGGGTGCCAGGAAGCTCTTTGATGCCGTCTCCGGGGTGCAGAGGGCTTTGCCGCCTGACCACTTCCGGCAGGCGTCAGCCCTGTTCAGCTCAGTTGTTGAGACAGCCCGTAAATGGCAGGATACCGGGGAAGCGAAGAGGCAAAAGGAACAATACCTCAGGGAGCACGCCGAAGTCACCTCCGAACTTACCTTCGGCGAAGGGGCGGCGTGAAATGAAAGAAGTGTTTGTCATTCTGGCTTTTCATGCCCATGAGCCAATGTGGGAGCTCCCCCAGATGCTGCTGGAGAGTGTTGAGGACGTGGATTTGCGGCAGACGCTGGGCAGCGAGAACTGGATAGTGCGCCGCAGCGCCGAAGGCAGGGACATTTACCTGGCTCTGGTGAATTTCGCCCGGTCTATGGGCATCACCGTTACCCTGGAGGCAACTAACGAGTTGCTGGTTCAAATTGCCGGGGTCATGCCTGAGACATACGCCGAACTCAAGGGGGCTTACCGGGATGGAACAATATATCCCCTGTACGGACATGCCCACCATACCCACATCTCGCTGCTCACCGATGCCGAAGTGGAAGATGAAATCCGCCTTAACCGTGAATACCTGCATGATGTCATGGGCGTGCCGGAGCCCCGCTACGCCGGGCTGTTCCCCATCGAGGATTCGCTTGACTCATCCAAGCTCCAGGGCATCAAGAACAGCGGCATAGACTTTGTCATCTTTCCCAATCTTGACCGGCGTAAAGCCCGCTACCGGGCCAGCGCCGGGCTGGATGAGAAACACGAGCCGTTCCTCATTGGCCCTGATATTATCGCTCTGCCCCGTCATTTCGCCGTTTCCCAGTACATCTGGCGGCCTATCACAAAATGGAAGGCGGAGGGAGTGAAGAACC
>CAYUBP010000112.1:0-2826 GCA_964443115.1 uncultured Dehalococcoidales bacterium
CAAAAAGGCGCGCCACCTTCCCGAACCAGCTATCCCGGCTCTTCTTCAGAGCCTGTCTTATGTCTACCAATCCCTGACCCCTTTATACCCTTCCCCTTGCCAGGGGAAGGGGACAGATTTTTCTTAAGAGGGGCGTCACCCCTCTTCACGCCTGCGGTCTGCTCAGGCAACTAACCCCGGCTGCCGTTGAGTCTATCGCCCCCTTAGACGCCCCCTCAGACATGTTTGCTGCGGGAAACTGAGAAAAACGGATGGCTGAAGAGGAAGGCTACCTCTATCTAACTCCCTGTTTTAATTATATACTTTTGTGAGAGAAAGTGAAAAGCCTGCTGCCGTTTACGCCCGGTTAGCGGAACGTGTCATTGCGAGGAGTGCAGCGACGAAGCAATCTATCCACGCTGGGAGCGCTTCGCAGTGCTCTAATAAGCCGGTTCACTGTGATATAATAGCCAGTAAGTATTACTGCGCAGGAATAAGATAGATATGTCATCACGATTAGACCGCATTGCCCAGCAGCGGCTGACCAAGCTCGGGGAAATCCGGGGGCGGGGCTTTACCCCCTATCCCAACAGCTACCGGCGGACTCATACCACCCAGGAGGCGGTAGAGCAACTCAAGAGATTAGAGATAAAAGACGTTGTAGAACAAGTCGCCGACCGCTTGGCAGATGAACATCCTGACCGCGTCAGCGTCGCCGGCAGACTCACGGCGATGAGGCGGATGGGCAAGAGCGCCTTCGCCGACCTCAGGGACGGCTCGGGGAAAATCCAGCTATTATTCCAAGACATCCAGCATTTTGACGAGAAGCTGCGGGGGCTGTTTGATGACCTGGATATTGGCGACATCATCGGTATCAAAGGCGAACTGCTGCGGACGAAGACCGGCGAGCCTACCGTGCGGGCGGAGGACTTCACCCTGCTCGCCAAGTCCCTCCAGCCGCTGCCGGAGAAGTGGCACGGCCTCGCCGATGTTGACACCCGCTACCGCCAGCGCTACCTGGACCTCATCGCCAACCCGGGGGTCAGGGAGGCCTTCGCACTGCGCAGCCGGATTATCACGGAGATACGCCACTTCCTCGACGGGTGCGGGTTCGTGGAAGTGGAGACGCCGGTGCTCCAGCCAGCAGCCGGCGGCGCCTTAGCCCGCCCGTTTATCACCCACCACCAGGCTCTTGACCAGGACTTCTACCTGCGCATCGCCCCGGAGCTGCACCTCAAGCGGCTGATTATCGGTGGCTTTGATAAGGTCTATGAGCTGGGGCGCATCTTCCGCAACGAGGGCATCTCCACCCAGCACAACCCCGAGTTCACCATGCTGGAGACCTACGAGGCATACGCCGACTATAACGACGTCATGAAGATGCTGGAGGATATGGTCTCTCAGGTAAGCCTCAAGGCGCTGGGTACGGCAGAGGTCAGGTTCGGTGATGATACTATCAGCTTCACGCCGCCGTGGAAACGCATCACCCTGCGCGATGCCGTGAGAGAGCACAGCGGCATTGACTATGTCCGCTACCCCACTGCAAGCGACCTGCGGGAGAAGATGCGCTCCATGAACTACGAGGCCGACCCGAGCAAGAACTGGGCTAAGCTGGTGGACGAACTGCTCAAGACCTGCGTCAGGCCCAGGCTCGTCCAGCCCACAATTCTCTATGACTACCCCGTCTCCATGTCACCGCTGGCGAAGAACAAGCCGGGCGAGGAGCGCGTGGTGGAGCGCTTCCAGGCGATCGCCGGCGGGCTGGAGATTGCCAACGCCTACTCCGAGCTCAACGACCCCCTCGTGCAGAGGGAGCGCTTTGAGGAGCAGATGAAGGAGCGCCAGGGGGATGACGAAGAGAAGTGGACAATTGACGAGGACTACCTGCTGGCGCTGGAGTACGGCATGCCCCCCACCGGCGGGCTGGGCGTGGGCATAGACCGGCTGGTGATGCTGCTCACCAACCGGCAGACCATCAGGGAGGTCATCCTCTTCCCGCAGTTAAAGGAGAAGGAATAACTCATATTTCAAGAATACATAATGAGGATGTGTTAAGTGGGGAAGGGCACAACTGAGAAGCCTAGCTATGGATGGGAAAATGAGTTTCGCCACAGGTTAGACTCATTCGGTACTGGCATAAAGAAAAAAGGCGAAGGGCTGACCTTGTCAATTAAGACCCGTGTTACCGGAGGATGCTTTCATAGGCAGCATTCACCGAATGCATATAAGATAATTGACGAATACTTCCGCACTCACCAATTCAAAGAAGACAAAATTGAATTTGTCGAACACGAGAGCGGTCCCGAGGTTTTAGTCTACATCACCTTCGGTACAGCAGTCTTAATGCTGTCAAAAAGCGTGATTGATTTGGTCGTAGCTATCATTAAGTCAAGGCAAGAAGGGGTGAAACGCGGAGACGGGCCCAATGCCCCGATCGAACTTATAGTTCGTGGATTTGATGAAAAGGGAGAGGTGAAGGAAGAAAAGGTTCTTAAGTTTGAATCTTGGGATGCAGTTAGTAGAAGCGTAGTTGAAGGAGCCTTGCAAACGTCGGTAAAAAAGTTCCGCCCGCTGCAACCAAAGAAGAAGGAAAGGAAACCTTAATTTAGGGTGTCAAAGAGGGGCTTCGCCCCTCTTAAGAAAAAATCATCCCCTTCCCCTTGGCAAGGGGAAGGGGACTAAGGGAATAGGGTTGAGGAGGTGAATCATGTCGCTCACACCAGCCTTTGAAATAGGTGCCTGGAACGCCTGGATTTTCATGAGCATCTTTATCCTGCAGATGCTGGCGGTCATGCTGCTGGGCAGGAGAACATGGAACAGAAGCTCGCTCCCCTCCGGTTTTAAGCG
>CAYUBP010000112.1:2836-5362 GCA_964443115.1 uncultured Dehalococcoidales bacterium
GGGAAGGGGACTAAGGGAATAGGGTTGAGGAGGTGAATCATGTCGCTCATACCGGCCTTTGAAATAGGTGTCTGGAACGCCTGGATACTCTGGGTATTGATGTTTTTATCAATGATTGTTCCTGATTTTTTTATGAGCAAAGAAGCCAAAGAAAGAGCGAAAAGAGCGACCCAGTTCGCACCGTTCCGTGGGACGGAGAAAGTCCTAGCTTATTCCACCCATGCCGTCATTATGCCGGCTGCCGCTATCTACTCTATCTTTCTACCGCTAAAAACAGGCACAGCCTGGTTATATGCAGGTCTGCCTATTTTTGCCCTGTCAATAGTTATGACGATAATGATTAACATCAGCTTTGCCACCGGCCCGGTTGATAAGCCGGTTACCAGAGGATTCTACCGGATTTCAAGACACCCCATATACTTAAGCGCCGCCTTGATGTACCTCGGCATAGGTATCGCCTGCGCTTCCTGGGTTCTTCTGCTGTGCGCTGTTTTATGGATTGTCTTATTCCATATTGTTATCCCTACAGAAGAGCGTTTCCTTGTTGACCGGTATGGCGATGCCTACCGTGAATATATGAAGCGGACTCCAAGGTGGATAGGAATACCGAAATCATAAAGAGGGAGAATCATGTCGCTCACACCGGCCTTTGAAATAGGTGTCTGGAACGCTTGGATTTTCATGAGCAGCTTTATCCTGCAGATGCTGGCGGTCATGCTGCTGGGCAGGAGGATGTGGAACAGAAGCTCGCTCCCCTCCGGTTTTAAGCGGAGCAAGCAGGAAAAGATGACCACCATTATCGGCAACGGTATCTGGCTGCTGGCTACACTGTACTCAATCTTCCTCCCTCTCCGGCTGGGCACGATATGGTTCTACATCGGCTTGCCCGTTTTTCTGGTCGGGCTGCTGATACTGGCGGTAGCCACCGTCAACTTCGCCACTGCGCCGGCGGAAAAACCGGCAACCAGAGGAGCCTATCGCTTCTCACGGCATCCCCTTTACCTGTCAATGATTATCATCTACATCGGCACCGGCATCGCCAGCGCTTCATGGGTGTTTATCCTGCTGGGCATAGCCAATATCTTCTGGATACGGACGGAAGCGCTGGCCGAGGAGAGGTATTGCCTTGAGAAATACAATAAAGACTACCGTGAATATATAAACAGGACGCCGAGGTGGCTCGGAATACCAAAATAAGTAGGTGTCTAAGAGGGACGCAGTCCCTTTTTCTGTATTCTTCCCCCTCTCCTGATAGGAGAGGGGGGCTAAGGGGGTGAGGTCGTAGATGCTAGACCTTAAATTTATCAGAGACAATCCGGAGCTGGTAAGAGCCGCAATCGCCAACCGCAAGGACAACGCCCCGCTGGACGAAATACTCACGCTGGATGCGGAGCGGCGGCAGAGGGTGCTGGAGCTTGAGGAGCTGCGCCACGCACGCAAGGAAGCCGGGCGGGAGCGGGAGACGAGCCCGGAAGCCCTTGAGCAGGGACGCCGGCTTCGTGAGAAAATACGGGCGCTTGAGGAAGAGGTCACCAGCCTGGAGAAGCAGCTTGAGGCATTGCTCCTGCAGGTGCCAAATATACCCCACCCATCCGTCCCCGCCGGGACGAGCGAAGAGGACAACATCGTGGTGCGCCACTGGGGGGAGGTAAAGGACTTTGGTTTTGAACCGGCACCCCATTGGAAGCTGGGGGAAGACCTGGGCATCATTGACTTTGAGCGTGGGGTCAAGCTATCCGGCACCCGCTTCTATGTGCTCAAAGGGCTGGGCGCACGGCTGCAGCGGGCTATAATCTCATTCATGCTTGACCTGCACACAAAAGAGCACGGCTACCAGGAAATCTACCCGCCGTACATGGTCAGGCGGGAGTGCATGGTCGGCTCGGGCAACCTGCCCAAGTTCGCCGATAACCTGTATCACGACGAAACCGACGACCTCTGGTTCGTGCCCACGGCGGAGGTGCCCCTCACCAACCTCCACCGCGATGAGATTATACAGCCAGGAGTCCTGCCCCTATACTACGCCGCCTATACCGCCTGCTTCCGCCGGGAGAAGATGTCCGCCGGCAAGGACACCAGGGGCATCAAGCGTGGGCACCAGTTTGATAAGGTGGAGATGTACAAGTTTGTCGCCCCCGAGACCTCCGACGCCGAGCTGGAGAAGATGGTGGCTGATGCCGAGGACGTGGCGCGCCGGCTTGCGCTCCCCTACCGTATCAAGCAGCTCTGCACCGCCGACCTTGGCTTTGCCTCCACCAAGTCCTACGATGTTGAGATGTGGGCACCGGGCATCAAGGAGTGGCTGGAGGTAAGCTCCTGCTCCAACTGCGGCGATTTCCAGGCAAGGCGGGCGAACATCCGCTACCGCCCCTCGGCGGACAGCAAGGTCCAGTTCGTGCATACGCTGAACGGCTCCGGCCTGGCGCTCCCCCGGGTGGTCATCGCCATCATGGAGAACAACCAGCAGCCCGACGGCACTATAGCTGTCCCCGAGGTCTTGCAGGACTACGTAGGAGCGAAGGTGAT
>CAYUBP010000113.1:0-5252 GCA_964443115.1 uncultured Dehalococcoidales bacterium
TTCCCTACACGACGCTCTTCCGATCTGTAATCATCGTGAATGATAGATGCGGCAATGGCCAGTCCAGGGCGTACGGGTTTGTTGAAATGCCGTCAGTCTCTGAGGGTGAAGCCGCAGTAGATGGTCTGAACGGGAAGTCAGTGGGGGATACGGTGATTAGCGTTATCCACGCGCTCCCTCTTTCTGACAGGAAGAACAGCGACTTACTCCGGAGGAGAGAAATCGGCCGGGTCAATAGAAAAATTGGACAAAGAAGATACTAAGTTAATTTGAGTTACCTGCTAACGCATGTACACTCTGAATTTTGAGGAGCCTTAATGAGTTTCGAGACTTTTAACTTTCATCCGAGCATCATGGCCGGTGTGCGGGCGCTCGGTTATATTACACCAACACCAATTCAGCGCAAAGCCATCCCGCCCATCATGCAGGGGCGTGACCTTATCGGTCTGGCGCAGACGGGGACCGGTAAGACCGCCGCCTTTGTGCTGCCTATTCTGCAGCGTCTGCTGTCAGGGCAAAGTGGCCGCGTGCGAGCGCTCATAATATCGCCGACGCGTGAGCTGACCGAGCAAACATGTGAGACCATAAACGAACTGGGGCAAAAGACCGGATTGCAGAGTATTGCCATCTACGGTGGAGTGGGCATGGAGCAGCAGGTCCGGAGGCTGCTCAACGGCATTGATATAGTCGCTGCCTGCCCGGGCCGCCTGCTGGACCACCTCTGGAAGGGTTCAATTGACCTGCGGCATCTGGAAGTCCTGGTTATCGACGAGGCGGACAGGATGTTTGACATGGGCTTTCTGCCCAGCATCAGGGGTATACTGGAATGCATACTGCACCGGAGACAGACTCTGCTTTTTTCGGCTACCATGCCCGGTGATATCCGGCGCCTGGTGCAGGAAATCCTGCACGACCCGGTCACAGTGCAAATTGGTCACTCGGTACCAGTGTCCACAGTGTCACACGCAATGTACCCGGTAAAGCAGCATCTTAAGACAGCCCTGTTGAAGGAGATATTACGCAAGACCGAAACGCAGTCGGTCCTGGTCTTTACGCGTACCAAGCACCGGGCAGAGCGCGTGGCGCAGCAACTATCCAGAGCAGGTTATCGGACGACATCACTGCAGGGCAATATGGCTCAACACCAGCGGCAGGAGGCGATTGATGGCTTCCGTGCCGGCTCATTCAAGATACTGGTAGCCACCGATATCGCCGCTCGTGGTATTGACGTTCTGGAGATTTCACACGTCGTTAACTACGACATGCCTGATAGCACAGACGCATACACACATCGCATCGGCCGTACCGGGCGAGTTGGTAAGAACGGGGAGGCATTCACCTTTGTGACCGGCGAAGACGCCGCAATGTTACAGGCACTTGAGCGGCTTCTGAAAAAGCCGCTGGAGCAGCGCACGCTGCAAGGCTTTGATTACACGGCGCCGGTACCAAGCAGCAAACATATCCGACCTCTGTGCAGGTAAGGAGTGTAATGTATGGATTTCAAGAGATTACCAAAGCTCAGGATAGGTAACTTGGAGGCTGGTATACCCATTATCCAGGGAGGAATGGGCATTGGTGTTTCTTTGTCCGGGCTGGCTTCGGCAGTCGCCAACGAGGGTGGCATCGGTGTTATCTCCGCAGCGGGGATTGGTATGCTTGAGCCCGATTTCAATAGGAATGTTAAAGAAGCTAACGAGAGGGCCTTGCGAAGAGAGATAAAAAAGGCAAGAGAGATGACAAGGGGCATCATTGGTGTCAACATAATGGTAGCCCTGTCAGATTATGATGACCTTTTACAGGTTGCAGTGGATGAAAGTGTAGACCTGGTTTTTCTTGGTGCCGGATTACCGCTAAAGATTCCCCGGGCATTGCTCCCGGATGGATTAAGAAAAGATACAGTCAAAGTTGTACCGATAGTATCTTCCGCCCGGGCGGCAGGCTTGATATTCCAGTACTGGGAAAGACACTACAACCATGTGCCTGATGCCGTGGTCGTTGAAGGCCCCTTAGCCGGCGGGCACCTCGGATTCAGAAAAGAGCATATCAGCAACCCCGACTATGCGCTGGAAAAGATACTGCCGGAAGTAATCTCCGTGATAAAGCCATACGAGCAGCATTTTAATAAAAGCATTCCCGTTATCGCTGCCGGTGGTGTGTATACAGGTGCCGACATATATAAGTTTATCCAGCTGGGAGCTCAGGGCGTGCAGATGGCAACCAGGTTTGTGGGAACCTACGAGTGCGATGCTTCCATAGAGTTTAAGAAATCATACCTCAACTGCAGAAAAGAGGATATTATTATAATAGATAGCCCGGTTGGATTACCGGGGAGAGCCATACAGAATGAGTTTCTCGAAAAGGTATCGGCGGGGAACAAAAGACCGTTCAAATGCCACTGGGTATGTCTCAAGACCTGCGATATAAAAAGCTCACCATATTGCATTTGTGCCGCTTTGACTAATGCCAAGAAAGGGCACCTTGAGCAAGGGTTCGCTTTTGCCGGGGCTAATGCATACAGGGTAAATACAATTACATCCGTAAAGGAGCTTATCGAGACTTTACTAACGGAATATGATAATGCAGCCTTCAATACAAAGCACCCTGAAACATCAAAACAACCTGAATGCATAGTTGTCATCTGAAGACGACAGGTGGTAAATATTTACCCATTGCACATAATCTTTGAGAGTGACTTTTTGCAGTGGCTGGCTAATGTTTAGGCTGAGTAGATAACGCTGATGGAAATAGGCTATAAATACGCTAATGCGGTAGAATCCTCTCCTGTATACACGAAGTATCGCAGCGACATAAGAAACATAGCTATTATCGCCCATGTAGACCACGGGAAGACTACCCTGGTAGACGCCATGCTCAAACAGAGCAAGGTGTTCCGGGATAACCAGGCAGTCGGTGAGCTGATAATGGACAGTAATGCACTTGAGCGTGAAAAGGGCATTACGATTATGTCCAAGAATACAGCCGTATTCTATAAAGGGGTCAAAATCAATATCATCGATACGCCGGGTCATGCCGATTTCAGCGGGGAGGTGGAGCGCGTCATCAGTATGGCGGACGGTTGTCTGCTGCTGGTGGACTCTGTGGAAGGCCCCATGCCCCAGACCAGGTTCGTGCTGCGCCAGGCTATGGCAAAGGGTCTAAAGTCAATTGTGGTTATCAATAAAATAGACCGGGACAATTCACGAATAGCGGAGGTAACAAGGCTCATCCAGGATATGTTCCTGGAACTGGCTACCAGTGCTGACCAGCTTGACTTTCAGCTATTATATGCCAGCGCCAGGGAAGGTATCGCTATGACCGAGCCGGGGATGAAAGGCAATGGCATCTTTCCTCTCCTTGATTGTATACTGGAAAAGATACCCCCGCCCCAGACTAAGAGCGGTCCGTTTCAAATGCTGGTCTCCAATCTGGGCTATGACAGCCACAAGGGTAGAATAGCCATCGGCAGAATCTGGAGAGGCAGGATTGCTCCCCGTGACTCCGTAGTCGTCTTAAGCTCTGGTGGTACGGCATCACGCTATGAAATCGGCGAGGTTTTCACCTATTTAGGTCTTAAACGCATGAAGGTAGAAGAAGCTGAGGCTGGCGACATAGTGGCGGTGACTGGCCTGGAAGAAGTCAGCATTGGCGATACCATTGCCAGCCTGGACCTGCCTGAAGCTCTGCCACGTATAGAGATTGGCGAGCCGACGATAGAGATGACCTTCGGGGTCAATACGTCACCGTTCAGTGGCAGAGAGGGACGTTTCTGTACTACCCGCCAGTTACGGGAACGGCTCCACAAGGAACTGGAGACTAATCTGAGTCTCCGTGTACAGGATACGGGTAGTCCAGACACATTCCTGGTAAAAGGTAGGGGGGAACTGCATCTGGCTATCCTGATTGAGACCATGCGCCGGGAGGGTTATGAATTTGAGGTCTCCAGGCCGGAAGCCATCACCAGGATGGTTGACGGCAACCTTGTGGAACCGGTGGAGACGCTTACCATTGATACTAAAGGTGAATATATTGGAGTTTTAACCGAGATGCTGGCCAGGCGGCAGGCTCAGCTTACTGGTATGTTCAATGATGGGCACGACCATATCCGTCTGGAATTTCACATCCCCACAAAAGGACTGATTGGTTTTCGCAGTGCTTTTCTCACCGCTACCCGCGGTGACAGCATTATGAATACCGCTTTTCTCGGCTATGAACCGTGGCGAGGGGAAACAGCTACGACTCGTGGCGGCGTTCTTGTGGCATCGGAGCCGGGTGTTGCTGTTACCTATGGTCTCAATAACGCTCAGGAACGAGGTGACACCTTCATCGAACCGGGGACCCCGGTCTACGAGGGTATGATAGTGGGAATGCATGCACGCCTGCAGGACATACCCGTCAACGTGTGTAAAGAAAAGAAGAAGACCAATATACGCTCATCTACCTCCGACATTGCCGTGAAGCTAACCACCCCGGTTATATTTAGCCTGGAGCAAGCCATTGGTTTTATAAATAGTGATGAGCTGGTAGAGGTTACTCCCGATAATATCCGGCTGAGGAAGAGGTTATTGAACAACGAACAAAGGTTGCGGAACATCGCTTCTCTAAGGAGAAGTATAAAGGCATAGACTCCGGCTTATCAGTGACATTCTTAGAGTCCGCCCTGGATGTTTAAGAGGGCGAAGCCCCCTTCCAAAAAACAATTCCCCCTTCCCTTTGGTAAAGAGGGTTGCCTCAAAAGTCATTCTGAGGAGCGAAGCGACGAAGAATCCGGGGCGGTGAGGCATTTCACCATGCTCAGGATGACAATAAAAGGGCACTTTTAGGGCAAGGCTTTTTTGGGTAAAGGGAAGGGGGATTAAGGGGGTTAGGATTTCCCCTTATCCTCTGAGGAAGGGGTTACCCCGCCGCTCGGTGCCGATAGTGGTCTCCGGCCCGTGGCCCGGGTAGACTACGGTATCATCTGGCAGTATCATCAGCTTGGTATGGATGCTGTTAATTAGCTGGGTGTGGCTCCCGCCGGGGAAGTCCGTCCTGCCGACGCCGAAGTTGAACAGGGCGTCGCCGGTAAAGGCTACCCCGTGCCCGATGAGGGAAATACCGCCCGGTGTGTGGCCCGGGGTGTGAGCCACCAGAAAGTGCAGGTCGCCAACGTCAATGCTGTCCCCGCCCTTCAGCAGGCGGTCAGTCGCCGGCAGAGTCGGATACTGAAGATCGGAAGAGCGTCGTGTAGGGAAAGAGTGTAGGATAGGGTGTAG
>CAYUBP010000114.1:0-5231 GCA_964443115.1 uncultured Dehalococcoidales bacterium
TCGCCCACCAGCCAGGTGCTGACGCCGGGGCGGAGGCAGCCGGTCAGCGTCTGCCCGGAGCGCCCCAGTGCGGCGTGGATGTGCAGCACGGGCTTGCCATCCTTGTCCGGGGCAATAATACCGGCGCCGACCACCTCGTGGGCGCCGTCAACGGGGAGGAGCATGGGGTCCGGGGGCATACCGGCGGAGTCCCGCGGGCCGACCACGACCTCGCCGTCGCCAATGCCGCCGATGAGAATAACCTGCCCCACTTTTATAGACTTCTCGGCGGCGAAGCGTTCAAGGCAGGCAGGCAGCATATCGCCGTCCTCCAGCCGCACGACAAATACCCGCCCAATGCGTCCCTCGCTGGCTTTCATCACTTTCCCCCGAAATGCTGGAGCGCCAGCGTAATCTTCTCTTCCAGGCTCAGCTTACGGTCAGAGGGAACGGCAGCTATCGCCCGGCTGGCTTCGGAGACGGAGTAGCCGAGGGAGGTCAGGGCTGCCATGACCTCGGTGTCCTCATCGGCGAGGGGGGCGGGGGCGGTAACCAGCCCGGCGCCTATCCTGTCCTTAAGCTCCAATACTATGCGGTTGGCAGTCTTCCTGCCGATGCCGGGGATAATTGTCAGCGCCTCAACGTTGCCGGTGGCAATGGCGATAGCCAGCTTCTCCGCGCTCATGGTGGAGAGCATTGCCAGCGCCAGCCGGGGACCCAGTCCTGATACGCCAATCAGGGTCTCAAACAGCCCAAGTTCTTCGGCGGCGGCAAAGCCGTAGAGGGTGACGTTGTCCTCCCTGAGATGGAGGTGGGTATGCAACTCCACCGTCTCGCCGGCAGCGCCCAGGGTGCTCAGGGTTGAGGCGGGCATGTGCACCTGGAAGCCGATGCCGCCGACATCAATAACCGCCCGGTCGCCTGCCAGCGCCCGGATTTTCCCGTGAAGACTGGCTATCATTATCTCTCCTTACTGCCCGGTCAGCCGGTCAAAATACGTCTGGTGCAGGTGGCAGATAGCCACCGCTAGGGCATCGGCGGCATCGCTGGGCTGGGGCACCTCTCCCAGCCCGAGCTGGAGCCTGACCATCTCCTGTATCTGCTCCTTGCTGCTGGCTCCGTAGTTGGCGACCCGCTGCTTTACCTGTGCCGGTGTGTATTCGTAGACCGGGATGTCCCGCTTGGCTGCCGCCAGAATCGCCACCGCCTGCGCCCTGCCTATCGCCAGCGCCGACCTGACATTCTGCGCCACAAACGGCTGCTCCACCGCCACGGCATCCGGCCGGTAACTGGCGATAATCTCCAGAAGACTGTCATACAGATAGCATAAACGCTCCCCGATGGGGGAGCGAGCCCGGCTGACCAGAGCACCATAACCAAGAAGCGCCGTCCTGTCTTCAGTCGCCTCTATAATCCCGTAGCCCATGGCTACCGTGCCCGGGTCAATGCCCAGAATTACCATTACGGGACGCCCATTTGGTATTTCTCCAGCGTAGCATCAGAGAAGTCAACATTGCTGAATACATGCTGTACTTCGTCCAGTTCCTCAAGCTTGTCCAGGAGCTTCAGGGTCTGCAGGGCTGCCTTCTCCTCCGGCTCAACCATATTCTTGGGCACCATTGATAGCTCTGCCGAGTCTACCGGAACGTCTTTCTCCTGCAACGCCCTTCTGACCATCTCCAGCTCATCCGGCCTGGTATAAATCTCAACGAAATCCTTCTCCACCTTAACATCCTCAGCCCCGGCGTCTATTGCCTGGAGTGCCAGCTCCTCGGTGTCCAAGCCGTCAGTCTTTACCGTAATCACCCCTCTGGAGTCAAAAAGCCAGGCAACACTGCCGCTCGCAGCCAGGCTGCCGCCGTGGCGCGAGAATATGCTCCTGATTTCCTGCAGTGTCCGGTTCCGGTTATCACTTACCGCCTGCACCAGAATTGCCACCCCGCCGGGCCCATAGCCCTCAAGAACCATCTCAACAATACTTACCCCTTCAAGCTCCCCCGCCCCCTTCTTGATTGCCCGCTCTATATTGTCCATGGGCATGTTATTATCGCGGGCCTTTTGTATTGCCAGCCTCAGCCGGACGTTCCCGTCAGGATTGCTCCCGCCTTCCCTCACGGCGAGGATAATCTCGCGGGTCACTTTGGTGAAGACCTGCCCCCGCCTGGCGTCAGCCGCACCCTTCTGGTGCTTGATATTAGCCCACTTGGAATGACCAGACATATACTTAAGCCTCCCCTAGCCCGATGAATACCCTTTATCCAATTCTAGCACCTCGCCTGTCGGCGGTAAAGCCCCCGCGTCAAGCAGGCGCCAGGCAATTTCTGCTTACTGAGATTGCTTCGCTCCGCTCGCAATGACAGCCATGCTTAGTAAAAGGCTAGGCAAAATGCTCACCGCCAGCATAGCGACAGCACTGATAATGGGTATGGTCAGGTTGTCGTTTAACCGAACGGGTAACGCCTGAACAAATGTCGCAACCAGCGCCCCGGCAAGAGCCACGGCAAGCGGCGGGCGCTGAAGAATAACGCAGAATATAATGGCAACAAAAAGGCAAACACCAAGGCAGGCTGCGTTTCCCTCCAGACTTTTTCCCCACAGCCGGGTATGCCCCTTCCACGTGCCGACGATTGTTGCCGAAGGGTCACCCAGTGAAAGAAACAGGATTGCCAGGGCGGCTATTTCCTGAGGGAATACCAGCACAGTAATCAGGCAGCTGACCAGGAAGTAGCCGCTTCCCGTCGGCTTGCTGAACTCTTTCTCACGCAGAAGACAGGCAAACCACGCAGAAAAGCGCCGCTTCAGACTGGGAATACGCAGCCTTGCCACCTCAAGCGCGATGAAGGCGGCGGTAACACTGGCAAGAGCCAACAGCATCGCGACCCGCGGCAGGTAGAGCAGGGCAAGCACGCACGCGATACCTACCAGGGCGTGAAAGCTACCTCTTCTCAGGGCGTGATAAACAGGAGTGGCTTGCATATTTCCCAGTGTAACTCAGCCGTTAAACACAGTCAAAAAGCAAGACAGGCGACCTGTAGCTATCAGGTGTTTAAGAGGGGCTAAACCCCTCTCCTATAAAAATAATCCCCTTCCCCTTGTTAAGGGGAAGGGGATTCAGGGGATAGGGTTAAGAAAGTCAGGCTTGAGCCTGACGAGACTTACAGATAAAGTAGACCGCCAGCAGGGCGGCTCCGATAACCGCCAGTATGACGGAATATATGACAAGCGGGTTGAGAAAATCACCCACCATCTGCGGCATTAACGATTGGATTTGAGCGGGGATATCAGGCTGCCCGCTTATAAGCCCGCCTACGAAGTATCTGGTAACCAGATTACCCGCAAAGAATATGACGCCGCTCGCCAGGAGAATAATACCCAGCATGAGGCTGGCACTCCTCACCTGCCAGCATATCAGTGCAATGCCCGCTATCAGCAGCAGGATAAAGAGAAGCAGCAGCCAGTAGCCGAGCCGGAAATAGCCGATAACGTCTCTCGCCTGCGCCAGCCCCTCCTCAGCCTCCGCCAGCCCCTGGGCTATGTCCTGCGGCACATCAGAGCCCACCGTGTCTTCGTCAACCTCAAAGGTCTCCGGCAGTATCTGCCTGATGTTGTCATCAAAGTACTGTCCTAGCTCCGCCTGGGTCCTGCCGGCAAGCTCCTGCGGCGGCGACCTCAGGAATACCGTTCTCATACCGCCGGCTAATGGTTCCAGCGAGACAACCACGTCCAGGCTCTGGCTCTTCCCCAGGAGGTAGTCAATGACCGGCCCGGCAACTGCGCCTATCTGGTCTTTCAGCCATGGCTCAACCTCAACCATGACCTCCTCGGCATACATGGTCACATCATCCCTGTCCAGCGAGGTCTCTTCCGCAACCTGCTCGCCGATAATTTCCCCCGCCAGAGCCGGTATGTCCGCCTTTTCCACAAGCGATACGATAAAATCAGGGTCTAAAACAGTATCGCCCAGCACCGCTGCCAGGTCCAGGCTCTGGCTTTTCCCCTTTAGATAATCAAGGACGGGACGGATGGCGGAAGCCACCCGCTCTTTTGCCGCCGGCTCCATCTGGTCAACGGAACTTATCAGGGCAACCCGGAACTCATCGGACAAGCCCTCTTCCGCCGTCCACTCGCTCACAGGCTCTTCTATAAGTGAGGATACATCAACCCTGTCCATCTCCCGGGCGTAGAAGTCCGCATTGAGGACGGTGCTGTTGAGAGTAAACGCAACGCTGAAAATAGATAGTGACAGGAAAAGCAGGAAGACCAGCAGAACCAGAGCCAGAACCTTTATAACCTTCATTCGTACCCTTTGCCGGCTAACAGTCTAGCACCTTTCGCCGGACAGGACAATACCCCGGGGCTATTCGCCCCTGATTACACACTGGCTGATAATGGCGCAGGCAGCGACTTCCGCCCCTGCCCACAGGACTGCCCTCTCCACCCTGGCGCCCTCGCCCACGGAGCAGCCGTCGCCAATAACTGCCGGGCCGGTGACACGCACTCCCCGGCTGATAACGCACCTGTCGCCAATCATTACCGGGCCCGCTATCTGCGCCGAGGGGTGAATGTCAACGTCTTCCCCGCAATGTATCCCGTTCTCGGTCAAATGACCGGTGAGGGCGCTCGTTGCCTTTAGCTGCAGCAGGTCACAGTTCAACTGCAAATACTTCTCTGGCGTCCCCATGTCCAGCCAGTAACCGCCACGGAGCGGATAGCCATAGACCGGCTGACCAAGCTCAAGAAGCTTCGGAAACAACCCTTTTTCAAACATATAAAAGCTATCCCGGGGGACGTGCTCTAAGACCTCCGGCTCGATGATGTAGATGCCGGCGTTTATCCAGTTGGTGGTTATCTGGTCAGGGGCAGGCTTCTCAATAAAGCGCTTTACCCTGCCCCGGCTATCAGTCTCAACCACCCCGAAGGCGCTGGGATTATCCACACGGGTCAGGGCTATGGTCACCTTCGCTCCCCGCCGCCGGTGAAAGGCAAGCATATCGGCTATATCAAGCCCGGTGAAGATATCCCCGTTGAGGACAACAAAGGTGCCGTCAAGGTGACGCTCGGCATTCTTCACCGCCCCGGCAGTGCCCAGCGGGCTGACCTCCACGGTATAGGTCAAGCCAATCCCGAAGTTGCTGCCGTCGGCGAAATAGCCCTGGATGACCTCAGGGAGATAGCTGACAGCAAGGACGACGTCCCGAACTCCATACCCCTTGAGATAGGCAATGGTATGCTCCAGAAAGGGGCGGTTGAGC
>CAYUBP010000115.1:0-5228 GCA_964443115.1 uncultured Dehalococcoidales bacterium
CAGGATGACAAAAAAGGCACTTTTAGGGCAAAGCTCCTAGCAAGAGGAAGGGGGTAAATCCTTTCTTAATAGTGGCTCGCACCCTTCTTCCCATCCAGCCCAGAGGTATTCAAGAGGAGCTTTGCTCCTCTTTCTTTCTCCTCCTTCCCCATTTCTGAGGGGAAGGAGATTCAGAGGATAGTGCCCATAGATTTCATACTTTTGTAACTTTTTAACGCCTGATTTTATGACTTCTCCACGGAGCGCCCGCCATAATGTCCCTGGTAATATCCGGGCGGATGTCAGTCCTCAGAATGACTTGAAGGAGGCGAAGGATGGCGGAATATGTGGATGTCTTAAGCCGGGAAGAGCTACAAAGCGGACAGATGAAAATGGTGAGCGCCGCCGGGCGCGAGATACTCCTCGCCCGGGTGGGCGACGACTTCTACGCCGCCCAGAACCGCTGTCCGCACATGGGCGGGAAGCTGTCAAAGGGGACGCTGGAGAAGACCGTTGTCACCTGCCCGCTCCACCGCTCTCAGTTTGACCTTGCTGACGGCCACGTGGTAAGGTGGACGGGCTGGACGGGGTTAAAGCTGGCTGCCGCAAAGCTGGTGAAGCCGCCGCAGCCGCTCAGGACATACAGGGTCAAGGTTGAGGGGGACAGGGTCTTCGTAGAGACCGATACTCCAGCGGCAGGGGGTTAGCGCCAGCCCAAGTGCCGCCAGTGAGGGAGAAGGATATGGTTAGGGAACTGGTCATCCTCGGCTTTGCAGGGAGTCTGTGCCGGGGCTCATACAATAGAGCCCTGCTGCTGGCAGCACTTATCGCCTGGGCAAGGAAGCTACAGCCAGACTGATAACTGCGGAGCCAATGACTGACGACCAGGCTTGATTATACCCCGGCAATGGATTATCATTATTTACTGCAAACTCAGGAGTCTACAGGTGGGAAAAAACATCCCCTTCGCCGTGCTGGTCATTCTGTCGCTTCTATTTTCCACGGCTTGCCAGCCAGAAACCGGTACTACGGACGGAAAGAAATCAATTGTTGTTACCTACTCTATCCTCGGCTCCCTGGTTAAAGAGCTGGCGGGCGATGGGGCAAACGTAACCGTCTCCATACCCAACGGGTTGGACCCGCACGAATGGGAGCCATCGGCTAAAGACATTGAAGCCATCAACAAGGCAGACCTGGTCGTACAGAACGGACTGGGGCTGGAAGCCGGCATGGAGAAGACGCTGGAGAGGGCAAGAAACAGCGGAGTGCGGTTCTTTACCGCCTCAGATTACATAGATATACGCTATGTCGGCGAGGGCGAGGGAATCCCCTCCGATGACCCGGACCAGGTTGTCGGCGCCCCCGACCCTCACCTCTGGCTGGACCCGGTTGCCATGAAGAGCGTGGTCAGCGCCCTTGTCCCCATCCTAGAAGAGATGGGACTGGATGTTACCAGCCGGGCTCTGAGCCTGAAGAGCCGGCTGGAAGACCTTGACGGGGAGATTGCCGGTGCCGTGGCGGTGATACCCGAGGAAGACCGCAAGCTGGTCACCGGTCACGAGTCAATGGGATACTTCGCCCGGCGCTACGGCTTCAAGGTCGTCGGCGTCATCATACCCAGCCTGTCAACCCAGGCGGAGGTCTCCGCCGCCGACCTTGCCGCACTGAAAAGGGCGATTCAGGAGAACCAGGTCACGGCAATATTCACCGAGCTCGGCACCTCTTCAGCCGTAGCCAGTGCTATTGCCAGTGAAACGGGAGCAAGGGTGGTGGAGCTGGCGCCGGTTACCTTGCCTGACGACGGCTCCTATTTTACACTCATGAGGAACATTGCCGGCGTGATTGTCAGCTCGCTGGGGTAGGATTGCGCTATGGACTTGCTGGTGACCCCTTTCTTATCCAACGACTTTATGCTCCAGGCATTTATCGCCGGCGTCCTGGTCTCAATTGCCTGCGCCGTTGCCGGCACCTTTGTCATCCTCCGCGGTCTGGCGTTTATCGGGGATGCCCTCGCCCACGGCGTCCTGCCCGGCATTGCGGTGGCAATCCTGGTCGGCTTCCCCGGGATAGCCGGAGCCGCCATCGGTGCCGTGTTCATGATTGGGGGTATCACCCTGATTACACAGCGGTCGCGGTTGTCCTCGGATACCGCCATCGGGCTGCTGTTCGTGGGGATGCTTTCCCTGGGCGTGGTGCTGGTATCCCGCTCTAACTCGTTCAGCGGCGACCTGACCCGGATACTCTTCGGCGAGATTCTGGGCATCGGCGTGCCGGCTATCATTACCCAGTTGGTCGCCACGGTGGTCATCGTAGCAACGGCCATAATCTGCGCCCGTCCCTTTCTGCTGCTCAGCTTTGACCCGGAACAGGCGCAGGTCGCTGGTTTCCCGGTACGCCTCTATCACAATGTCATGCTGTTCATGATTGCCGCCACCGTCATTGTCTCCTTCCAGACCGTCGGCACCCTGCTCGTCTTCGGGATGCTTATCGCCCCGGCGGGGTCGGGTGCCCTCCTTGCCCGGCGGATTGAAGCCATGATGGCGTGGGCAATACTGTTCGGCGTGCTATCCGTATATACCGGCCTGCTCATCAGCTATCACTTCAACCTTGCCGCCGGTGCGGCTATAATACTGGTAACCGTGGTAGTCTTCTTTATTGTCTTTGTGATACAGAACATACGCAATCACCGGCTAGCCCATCCCGAGGAGCTGAGACATGGATAGACAGGAGGTCAATGCTCTACCCGGCACCGGCGTGTCCGCGGACAGCCAGGGGGGCACGCCCTGCATCCGAGCGGAGCACCTTGATATCGGCTATCCCAACGACGAGGTAGTCGCCGATATTAACCTTGAGCTAAAGCAGGGTGAGGCGGTGGCGGTCATCGGCACCAACGGCTCGGGCAAGTCCACCCTCCTCAGGACGGTCGTGGGCTTGCTGCCGCCCCTGGGGGGCGGGCTATCGGTATTCGGGATGCCTCCCGGCTCAAACCACTCCCGCATAGCCTATCTCGGGCAGTTTCATGCCTCCGGGTTTGTGCTCCCCCTGCGCGCCGTGGATGTGGTACGCATGGGGCGTTTTCCCCGACACGGGCTGCTCCGGCGGATGGGACGAGATGACGATGAAATCGTGATGAGCGCCATGCGCATCATGGGCATTGAAAACCTGGCGGACGCCCCGTTGCGTTCGCTATCAGGGGGGCAGCAGCAGCGCACCTATCTGGCTCAGGTGCTGGCGCACCAGGCTGACCTCCTGGTGCTTGATGAACCGACCACCGGCCTGGACGCCGGCGGCAGGGAGCTTTACCTGCACGCCATCAACGATGAGCTCTGCCGGGGAGCTTCGGTCATCATGGCAACCCACGATATACAGGAAGAGGCAGCCCTCTGCCACCAGGTGCTGCTCCTGGCACGCAAGGTGGTGGCAATTGGCACCCCGCAGGAGGTGCTTACCCCGGAAGCCCTGCTGGAAACCTTCGGCATCGTGGTCACCGGTGAGCGGCGAATCCACGTGCTGGAGTGCCAGCATGGACATGACGAGACCGAGCGGCGCGGTCTCCAAAAGCGGCGCTAATCAGAAGGGCCGGGAGCAAACCTCCAATCTGCTCAATCGTTATAGAATATGTAATGAATTTGTAATATTTCCGCACCCGATTTTATGACTTATTTATGTTTCCAGTTCTACAATGCTTTGAACATGGAGGCAGAGGGGGATGAGCATTAACGGGAACGGGCAGAGGAAAAAGCGGGTTCTGGTGTGTGATGATGAGCCAAGGCTGCTGACATTCGTTGAATTAAAGCTTAGGCTCTCCGGATATGAGGTAATTATAACAACCTCCGGCGAGACGGCTCTTGAGCTTGCCCGGAAGGCAAACCCGGACGTCATGGTGCTTGATATCATCATGCCGGGCATGGGTGGCCTGGACGTGCTCCGGGAGCTGCGCACCTTCACCCGGATGCCGGTAATCGTCTTCAGCGCCCGGCCGGGTAACTCGGGGCAGGCAATGAGTCTGGGTGCCAATGACTACATCGCCAAACCATTTGACCCCGATGAGCTGGTGAGAAGAATCAGGAGGCTCACCGAACCCGGGGGCGGAGGATAGGGATTTACCACTGGAGGTTGATGATGTCAAGACATGCCACTATCTGGCTCATTTTTTTGCTGGGGGCCCTGCTTTTACCTGCCGGCTGCGCCGGAGCCGGCGGTGAAGTCACGGCAAGCCTCGGGCAGGAGATTTCGTTATCCATAGGCGAGACCGCCCTGATTGAGGGTGAAGAGCTCCGTCTCAAGTTCACGGAAGTGGTCGGCGACAGCCGCTGCCCGAAGGATATCTACTGCTTCTGGCAGGGCGAGGTCAGTTGCGGGGTGGAGGTTACCTATTCGGGAGACCGGTACCAGATGGTCCTGACACAGCCGGGGCTGACCGCGGAGCCTTCGGTGAAGACCTTCCAGCAGTACCATCTCACTTTCAGCGTTGACCCCTACCCTGAGTCGGGGAAAGAGATACGCCAGAAGGACTACAGGCTGAATCTCACCGTGGACAAGGTGTCACTTAGCGGCGGGATTCTCGTTACCTTTGATGTTAACGGAGAGACCTACTCGGTCTTCACAACCAACGAGGAGACAATTACCCGGGTCTTTGCCGTGCAGCGCGGGGAAAGCCAGGCGACCATACCCAGCGGCCGCCTTATCCGGGGCGGGGTATTCTACAATGAGCCCTGGAGCTGGCACATAGACCCGGAGGATGTTCACATGGCGGAGTTCACCATTGAGCTGTGCGACGGAATCCCATCCCACGTTGAAGAGAATCTGGACTACTGGGTGGACACTGTGCAGCGCTTCTGCCCGTGGAACGCCCGGATAGTCAGCATTGAAGACTTCAGGTAGCCACGCCCAATAACGGGCTAGCCGGCGGCAGCCAGGATATCGGGGACGACCTCCTCCCTGCCAATCGCCATGATGTGGACACCATCGCAGATGGCGTTCTTGTTCAGTGCGGCAATCATCCGCCCGGCAATCTCAATGCCCTTAGCCAGCGCCCCGCCCTTGGGGGCTTGCGCCAGCTCGTCAATCAGGTTCTGCGGCACAAAGATACCGGGAACATTTTCCGTCATATACTTAGCCATCCTGGCTGATGACAGCAGGACTATCCCCGCCAGGACTTTTACCGGGAACTTCCGGGCAAACTGCATAAATTTGCTAAAGTTGTCCAGGTCATAGATTGCCTGGGTCTGGAAGAACTCGGCGCCGGC
>CAYUBP010000116.1:0-2996 GCA_964443115.1 uncultured Dehalococcoidales bacterium
CAGGCGCCGCCGGTATTCACAACATCCGCCATGACGGCTATCTCCTGCCTGGGCTTGGCGTATACCGGGGAGACGACGAGGTTGGTTACGGACAGACGTGGTGCCTCCGACATGGACTCAACGATGATATCTATGCACTTGGTATCCGTGCCGCCGGGGCCGCTTACCGTGAGGCAGGCGCTGTAGATTCCCTCGTTCTCATAGGTGTGGATAAGAGTTGTCCAAGGCCCTGATTCTCCGTAGCTCTGTCCGTCGCCGAAGCTGAACGAGCCGCCGGTAATATCACCGGTGGAGAGGTCACGGAATTTTACTGTCAGCGGGGCATCGCCCATCTGCACGTCAACGGAGAAGTTGGCACGCGGCGCGTTTAATACAGCCATGAAACAAGCAACACCGGCTGGTTCATTACCCACAGTCAGAGTGCTGACACCAAATGTTGATAGGTTGACCACTGCCAGTCCATTTGTGCCCGGCCTACCGCCCACATAGGCGGTATTACCGGTAACAGTAAGAGCATCCACGCCGTAGTAGCTTGTACGATATCCGGACAGGGTTGCCGCGCCGGCGGTTTGGAGACTCACCGAACCGGGACCGCTTATGTTCAGAACCGATATCTTTTCCACTCCCTCAACGGAGAGAACGTAAGCCTTGTTTCCAGCGGCGTTAAAGGCTATGGACTGCTGGCTGCCGGGTAGCCCTGATACTGTGCCCTGATAGCTCAGCGTCCCTGGCCCGGTAATCTGGTAAACAGCCACCGTGCTGTCATAACTATTGCAGACTATCACCGTCACGCCGTCAGGGGCAATACCGACGTTAAGCGGGCCATTGAGTCCAGAGGTGTAGGTCGAGCCCATCACCAGATTGCCGCTGCCATCTAAGGAGAGAGTAGTTAATTGAGGAGTGTCAGTATCGACGACGACGACTGTGCCGTCGGGCGCTATCGCTACCGCCTGGGCGCCGCTCACTGTCTCCGTATCAGCCACGGACATAGTTTGAATATTGATAGACACTACCATGGTTGCCAAGCCGCCGTCAGTAACCAAGGCAAAGTTACCGTCACTGGTGATGGCTATATCCTCAGCGTTCATAGGAAGGGCGACACTATCCAGAACAGCAGGGTCAGTCGGGTTAGAGATGTCAACGAAGTAAACTCTTTGCCCCGAGAAGTTACTTATCAGGGCAGTCTTGCCATCCGGCGTAACTGCCACATCCAGAAGCTCGGGACTACCAAGCTGACCCGCGAGGAAAGGCCCGTAGGCAGTATTTGTATTCGCATCTATAGTATGTATGGTTGCATCGTTAACGTTAGTGACGATGACAAAAGGAACAGGGGAAGCAGCACCTGCCGGGGGGGCAATGAAGAATACCATCCCCAGCGACATCACCAGCGCCAGCACTACTGTTAAACAGACCGGTCTTAACACCTTGACCATTCTTTTCACTCCTTGGCTAATGAATACTATCGTCTATTATAATCTATCCTGTCCCAAAGTCAATAGGCAAATCAGGACACAAGGCAGTTTTATACCGCCGGATGTCATTCGTTGACTTGCCGCTGTGCTGAGAGCCGGGGCAGGAGCAGCTGTCGGGCTCAGAGGTTATACTCCCTTCTGCCGGCGCTGCATGCCCAGTTCCTGGCTGAGCTCAAGGTGGCGGATAATGTCAGCCCGGTTGACCAGCCCCACCAGCTCACCCCCTCTCAGCACCAGCAGCTGGTTGACGCTGTGCTGGGCGAGAAGGCGCGCCACGGTATTGAGGTCGTCCTCCGGCGATACGCTGTGGAGCGGCTGGCGGGTCATAATCTGCTCCGCCGAGGTATAAGCCCACCTGTCTTTACTGACCTTCTTCACATCATCAAGGGTGATGATGCCGACCGGCCGGCGGTCAATTGAGACCGGCACGGCGCGGCAGTGGCACTGGAGGAACGCCTCGTGGACTACTGATTCCACCGTTGTGCCTGGAGTGACGGTGACCGGCGCGGGGTTCATGACCTCCCTGACCGGTACGCCGGTGAGGTGCTCCCGCGCAGTGATTTCACGGCGGCTGGAATCGGCGGCGCTGGAGAGAAACCAGCCGATGAAGGCAATCCACAGCCCGCCGAAGAAGTTGCCCCCCAGCAGTATGAATGCTCCGTAGGCAATGAATGCCCAGCCGAAGTACCGCCCGACAGTGGCGGCGATATTGGTTGATTTCCTCAGGTCCTTGTTAGCCCCCCACATTATAGAGCGCAGCACGCGCCCGCCGTCTAGGGGAAAAGCCGGCAGGAGATTGAACAGGCCCAGGACGATATTTATGGAGCTGAGGTAGTATATCAGGGCGGCTCCGGCATTACCGAATGACGGGATATTGGAGGTAAATATTGAGAACGGGCTGCCGTATAACCCCAGCGGCATGCCGATGCCCCAGAGGATGCCGCCCAGCAACAGGCTGGTCAGGGGCCCCACTATTGCCATGAAGAACTCGGTGCCCGCCTTCTGCGGCTCCTCCTCAAGGTTGCTTACGCCGCCGAAGATAAAGAGGGTTATGCTGGAGACGCCCAGCCCCCGTGACTTGGCGATGAGGGAGTGAGCCAGCTCATGCAGTAATACCGAGACGAATAGCAGCAGTGACGCCAGGATGCCCAGGCTCCAGTAGGCAAGTGCCGTCCTGTCTGGGACAATCACCGGGAAAAGTCCCGCCGCCAGCGTCCAGGCAATGAGCGCAAAGGCTAGAATCCAGGTGTAGTTGACGCCGATGTCAATACCGGCGATACGTCCTATCTTGAACGATGCTTTCATTATGCTATCCTCCCCGGGGCGGGTCAGGACAAGAAGACGCCCCGCCAGCTATTATGATGGTCAGGATGTTAAGAAGTCATAAAATTTCAGGTGGCTGGATTACATAAGTATGAAATTTTTATGACCCTGTGTCAAGGGCGGGTAGGAATCTCTTTTGTTCAATTATGGTTGTCGTTGCGAGCTTAAGCTGTGCACTCTCGGCGTTAATAGATTGCTTCG
>CAYUBP010000116.1:3006-5190 GCA_964443115.1 uncultured Dehalococcoidales bacterium
TGGTATAAATCGCTTGGGGCAGGTCATGCTAGTATAAAATAAAACTGAGGAGGTGAAAATACCACCGATTTTTAAGGCTCTAGCAACGACAATGGCTTGGATTCTGTGGATTATTTCATTGGTAATTGGGTTCGGCGCCTGCTTTGTGGGCATTATCAATGGAGCTCTCCGTTCCACTGAGCCGGTACCAGTGATATACCACGTAGCTTGGGCGGTTGCTCTTGGCTATGCAATTGGTGCAGTGGTTGTCATGCTGCTCAGGAAAGAGATGGAATAAGACGGTCATAGCCGCGTTTATACCAGCGGTCATACATTCTATAGATGGCCTGCCCTAAAAACACAATGGAATTTCACGAATACCAAGATAGACATGCCTGATTAGACAGGATTTAGCCGATATGGCAGACTAAAACGCCCCCAAAAATTGATATTTATCTGAAATTCAAATTGACCCACTACTTGGGAATCTTTTGTTCAATTATGGTTGTCGTTGCGAGCTTAAGCTGTGCAATCTCAGCGTTAATAGATTACTTCGTCGTATGCTCCTCGCAATGACAGTGATGATGCCCCTCGTAATGACGTATTCCAATAACCAGGAGTAAGCAGAGCCAGTACAAAGGCTGCCCTTTTGGACGGCTGTTGTGCTATAATCTTGGGCGTAGAGATGAGCGGCATACTGGCTCTTAAGCAGAGGATTATTGGGCTATTAGCCGAAACGGTAGCCGAGGCGCAGCAGCAGGGCAAGCTGCCGGCAGTGACCTTGCCTGACATCGTTGTTGAGCACCCGCAGAACCAGAAGCACGGAGACTATGCCTCAAGTTTGCCCTTGAAGCTGGCACGGGCAACCGGCGTCAGCCCGCTAGCCATCGCCGGGGAGATGGTCCGGCTGATGCCGCCTATCCCTGAGATTGGCAGTATCACCGTCGCCCCGCCGGGCTTTATCAACTTCACCGCGAAGAGCGGGTGGCTTGCCTCTCAGGTGGGGCAGGTCCTTGCTGCCGGTGACGCCTACGGCAATATTGACCTGGGTAAGGGGGAGCGTGTCCAGATAGAGTTTGTCAGTGTTAACCCCACGGGGCCGCTCCACGTTGGGCACGGGCGCGGGGCTATACTGGGCAGCACCCTTGCCAACATACTTACCGCCGCCGGCTACAGCGTGGAGAAGGAGTACTATATCAACGACGCTGGCAGCCAGATGGATGCCTTTTATCGCTCTCTCTATGCGCGCTACAGGCAGTGCCTGGGTATTGATGCTGAGGTGCCTGAGGGCGGTTACTTCGGCACCTACATGGTTGACCTTGCCAGGGAGATTGCCGCCGAGGAGGGGGACAGGTTCCTCGCTATGCCTGAGCCGGAGACGGTGACGGCGCTGGGGCGTACAGGCATGGAGAGGGTAATAGCCGGGATAAAGCGGGACCTGGAGCAGCTCGGGGTGAGCTTTGACGTCTGGTTCAGCGAGCGGAGCCTTTTTGACAACGACCAGTACCGGAAGGTGATGGAGCTGCTACGCCAGGGGGGTTATATTGTTGACAAAGAAGGGGCTACCTGGTTTACGTCTACCGCACTGGGTGAAGACAAGGACAATGTTGTGGTGCGCGGCGATGGTTCGCCGACCTACTTTGCCTCTGATATTGCCTATCACTATAACAAGTTCGTGGAGCGCAAGTTTGACCGGGTAATAAACATCTGGGGGGCTGACCACCAGGGGCACGTGTCCCGGATGAAAGCCGTGGTGGGAGCGCTGGGTATTGCGCCGGAGCGCCTTCAGGTAATAATCTCCCAGATGGTCACCCTTCACCGGGGCAAGGAACTGGTGCGGGTCTCCAAGAGGAGCGGGGATATCATCACCCTTCACGAGGTCATTGAAGAGGTGGGGGCTGACGCCTGCCGCTTCAACTTCCTGTCCCGCTCGGCGGACAGCCAGATGGACTTTGACCTGGAGCTGGCAAAGAAGGAGTCAGCGGACAACCCTGTGTACTATGTCCAGTACGCCCACGCCCGCATTGCCAGTATCCTCCGCCTGGCGCATGAGAGGGGGATTGATTGGAGGGACGGCGATGTTTCGCTGCTGGTTACCGAGCCGGAGCTTATCCTGATTCGCCAGATGCTGCTCCTGCCGGAGCTGGTGGAGACTGTCAGCCGTAACCTTGAGCCTCACCACCTGCCGTACTACGCCCTTGACCT
>CAYUBP010000117.1:0-5171 GCA_964443115.1 uncultured Dehalococcoidales bacterium
CATTTGGCAAGATGGTCCCCATATAATAAAATTGGCGATTATCAAGAAGGAATCTTGACTTCCACAATCCCCAATCAAGGGTTATGACGTGTCCGTCGTGAACAATGACCGTGGGACGTGGACTAATGCCTTTAAGGAAATTCTTTATCTTAATTGCTGATTCGCCCATCGCTTTCTTCTTAACAAACTATTGTATTGCTTAGTATACCCTAAAGATGTTCATAATCACTAGGGCCTCTCAAAATCACTTGAAAAACGGTCTTCAAAGAAGCGCGTAAACTGGCTACGAATAGCGTGTTAGAAGAGGGAGTGGAATCTATTCCAGAGGGGGCGACAGCCACCTCTGGCAGTATTTCCCCCTTCCCTTTTTAAAAGGGAAGGGGGCAGGGGGCTATGAGTCTCTCTGGCTTCCTCTGGCTCCACGTGGCTCATAGCGGCTGGCGGCTTCAAGGCACAGCGCCAGGCTCATCAGGAAGTCATCGTGCCCCTGCGCCGGGTCAACGTAGAAGTTCATCGTCTGGTTCTGCCGGTAGTGGCTGTGCGCCCTCTCCATCTCCAGCCAGAACTTGCGGTATTCTTCGGAGCCGTCGCTGGCGTACATCTTGAGCTTGCCGGAGTTGATGGCTGCCAGCAGGTTAAAGCCAAGCTCGGACTTTGACTGGGCGGTGAAGGTAAATCCGGAGGCCCTTGTCCCCAGCGCTCCCCGCAGGAACGATGCTACCGGCTGCCCGATGCCGGTGGCGTCAATCACCACCCGGCGGCAGCGCCAGACGGATTTCAGAATATCAACCAGCCGGGCATAGAGCTCGGTGTGCTGCGTGCCCGTCCACACGTAGTGCTCAACGACTCTGACCTGCGGCTTTCTTGATAGCCCGTCGCTCCCGGAGAAGTCCAGCTCGCCGATAGTTACCACCGTTGAGTCACGTTTCGTATCCGTCTGGTAATCCCCTTCCGCCTCGCCGGCGATGTCTACACCGGCGGCATAGATGGCGCCCTCCGCCGGCAGGTGTCTTCGCGGGTGCCGACCCTGTAGCTGTGCCCGCTGCTGGTGGTTCAGGAAACCGCCGCCGCTTTGGACGGGCAGCAGGCAGTACTGGGTCAGGAACAGGGGGTGGTTATCGCCGAGGCGCTGCCGCTCGGCTTCAACGTAAGCCAGGTAGTCCGGGTTATATTTAGCCACCTCCTGCCAGTCATAGCGGAAGTGGCGCCTGATACCGTCGCTTCTCTCCAGTTCCAGGTTCTGTTGCTTGACTTCCTCCAGCAGCGTAGAGCTGTCCCAGGTGGTGCCGTAGTGGACGGTGGTGACGTTGGTGGTCGCCCCCATCGGCTTGAACTCCTTGGTGTACTTGTCCCTGGCTACATCCTGTGACTCGTCAATCTCCAGCAGGATGTGGGCGGTGTTGCCGACCACGTTGGCTTGCTCATCAGCCGAAAGGAATATCTCCCGGGCATTACCCAGCCGGATGATATAGCCCAACTCGCTAGCCCAGATGCCGCCAAAGCCGGCGTCGTTCAGCCTGTCTTTAAGCCGGAGCATGGAGATGACGGTCTGCGGCTTGAAGGTCGGCGAGCACTTCACCAGGTTCTGCGGCTCGCCAGCCATGTGCAGGGTCAACAGCAGCAGCTCAAGCTGGGCGGACAGCTCGTTCTTTCCCCCCTGACGGGCAATCTCCACGGAGAAGGTGATGCCCTTCTTGCCGAAGACGCTGTCCAGTATGGCTCTGGCCACCTCTCGCTGATAGGGGCGGAGCGTGTTTATCCTGTTCATTACTTCTTGATAGCCGTGCCGATGCCGATACCGAGGGGTAGTGCGACATCTTTCAGGACGTTGCCGATTGCCTCCTTGAGCCCCTTCTTCTGCTCTTTGCTGATGTTATACCTGGTCTTGAGCAGGCGGGCCAGGGTATTGGTCGCTTCCATGATGAGCTTGATGTTATCCGGGTCATGCTCAAGGACAGACTTTATCTTGACCCGGAGCAGGGCAATCTCGTCATCAATACCGTTGACCCCCGCCGCTAGCTCAAAGTCCAGCCGCTCGGCTTCGTCAAAGACCCTGGAGTAGAAGCTTGGCTTCCTAGCTTTTTGGTTGCCCTTTGGGGCGTCTCTTTTTGCTGACATTTGGTTTTTCTCCAATGCTCAGGATGCGGGCAGTAGCCAGGATAATGGCATGGGCTGCCAGGTCCCATCTCTCAAACTCCACGGCTAGCCTCAATAGCTTCATACCCCCTCCTTCCTTCGCTTACAATATAGCACACATGTTCTATCTACGCCACCGGGTTTTGTCATTTTTTGCTATTTACACCATAGCCGTTATACAATACTTGGGATGTTTGAAGTTCGTTCGGGGCGGTGAAGATGAGTGTCGCCCGGCAGCTCTACCAGCTACAGGAGGTTGATCTTGAGCTTGCCGCCGCTGAGCAGGCTCTGGCTGGCATCACGAGCCAGATTGGAGAAAGCCCGGCGGTAGCGGCAGCCCGCAGCCGCCTGAGCCAGGATAAGCAGCGGCTGGAGGAGCTGGTGGCGCAGCAGCGTGCTGCGGAATGGGAGATAGATGACCTCAGGACAAAGCTGGCGGTGGTGGAGCAGAAGCTGTATGGTGGTCAGGTGACCAGCCCGAAGGAGTTGGCTAACCTCCAGCGCGAGGCTGAGGGGCTTAAGCTCAGGTGTAACCGTGTGGAGGACAGGGCGCTGGAGATAATGGAGCAGGTCTCGGAGGTAGAATCCGGCATAGCTGCCCTGGGAGCCGAGATGAAGAGGCTGGAGGGCGATTGGTGCTGCGAGCAGGAGCGACTACTGGCTGCCGCCGGGCATCACCAGACGGCAATAGATGACCTCAAGCAGAAGCGCCAGCAGCTCGTGGCTGGTATTGACCCGGCGTCGGTTGAGCTTTATAACGAGGCTAAGAGAAAGGGCAGGGCTGTAGCTAAGGTGGAGCAGGGGACGTGCCGCGGCTGTGGCATAACGCTGTCCACCGCCCAGCTCCAGCAGGCAAGGGCTGACCGCCTGGTGCGGTGCGGTAGCTGCGGGCGCATCCTGTTCTGTGCCTGATAAATAATGAAGATAGATTGGGTTACTATAACCGCTGATGGTGCCTCCCGTGGTAACCCGGGACCGGCGGCTATTGGCGCCACAGTCAGGGACGGGCAGGGCAGAGTAATCAGTCGGATATCCCAGCGGATAGGCGTCGCCACCAATAACCAGGCGGAGTACCGGGCGCTCATTGCCGGCTTAAGCGAAGCCGTCAGGCTGGGTGCCAGTAAGGTTGACATAAGACTGGACTCGGAGCTGGTGGTGAGGCAGGTCAGGGGCGAGTACCGGGTGAAGAATGCCGCACTGGGGACCCTCCTCCAGCAGGTAAGGCAGCTGACCGGGCGTCTTGAGTCATTCACCATTACCCACATTCCGGGCGAGCAGAACGCAGCCGCTCACCGGCTGGCTGACCTAGCACTGCGAACTTCGGCTGAGAACCGCGCTTAAGGTTGCAGCCACAACTAAATTGAGGTATGAAAGAACGATGACGCATGTCGATGAAATCTCTCACGGGATATACCGGCTCCAGACGGAGCTACCCGGGGTTGAATTTTCCATCGCTGCCTACTTTATCACCGGGGGCGGCGGTGTCCTGATTGAGCCGGGACCGGCGGCTATTGTTCCCGAGATTCAGTCCGCTATGGACAGTCTGGGCTTGGATGGTCTGGACTATATCATCCCCACCCATGTTCACCTTGACCATGCCGGCGGTGCGGGTACGCTAGCCCAGCTCTTCCCGCGGGCGAAGGTAGTGGCTAATTCCCAGGGAGCCAGGCACATTATCAACCCCTCCCGCCTTGTCCAGAGCACCCGGCTTGCTTTCGGTGATGATTTTGAGGCTACCTACGGCCCTATCCTTCCTGTCCCCGCCTCGCAGGTGATGGTGGTGAAGGATGGGGAGAGGCTGCAGGTCGGCAGCCGGGAGCTGGTAGTAATATATACCCCGGGGCATGCCCTGCACCATATCGCTATCCTTGATACCGGTGTGAACGGGCTGTTTTGCGGCGAGGCGCTGGGCTTGATTTACCGCCCCGGCTCCGAGCCGCTCCCCTCCGTGGCGGCGCCGAGCCTGGATATTGAGGTCTACCTGGGCACCATGGAGCGGCTGCGGCGGCTTAAGCCCGGTATGCTCATCTATTCTCACGGCGGGATTAGCATGGAGCCGGAGAGGTCTATCTCCCTGGCTGAAGCCAATACCCGGGCATTCGGAGAGGTTGTCCTTCAGGGCTTGAGGGCGGGTGAGACTATCGAGGAAATCAACCGTACCGCTGGCGAGTTTGTGCTGCGCCGTTTCGGTTTTGAGCTCAGCCGGTACGAGCTTGCCACCAACGTCAGCGGCTACATCTACTACTTCAAAAAGAAGGGGCTGGTCTAGCCTGCGGGCTATGGGCGTCGGTGCGTTCTGACCGCTGCTATCAGCAGCGCAATTACTGCTGCCGCCAGGGCTGTTATCAGGGTGCCGCTTATGAACATTGACCATTCCGTCCCGCCCCCGGTCCCTGCCCAGGCTGCCGGTGTGGGTGGAGGTGATGGCGGTGGTGTTGGGGAGGGGGATGGCTCCGGTGTTGGCGATGGCTCGGTGGTGGCTTTGGGGGTGGAAGGCTTGGGAGTGGGGGTCTCAGCAGTGGGGCTGGCGGTGGTGAATGACCACACGGCTGACCAAGGGCTTAGCAAAGGGCTGGTGGCTCTCACCTGCCAGTAGTAGTCGGTCCCGGTCTCCAGCGAAGGTAGCCGGATAGATGTGGCCCCAGTATTCCCCTCCAGCCCGTCGGGGATAGTGGGGAAGTCGGCTTCATAGTCTACCTGCCACTGATAGCCGGTGGCTCCGCCCAAGCCTGCCCAGGTGAGACTAACGCTAGTTACCCTCTCACCGCTAATCCGCCCGATGTCTGCTGCCCCGTCCGGCGGCGAGGTCAGGGTGACCGGCGTTGCCAGGGTATCGGTAAACACCAGCAGGCTGGTATTTGTGGTGTCAATCGCCCACAGCCGGTTCCCGCTCAACCACAGTCCGGTCAGGGTGGCGCCGTCATCCAGTCCGCTGGTTACTGTTTCAAAGGTGGGAAAGGGGTCGGCTGGATTGAGGCACCGCTCCATGCCGCCGTTAGCCTTGAAGCTGGTGGCATAGAGCGCCCCGCCGTCTG
>CAYUBP010000118.1:0-5165 GCA_964443115.1 uncultured Dehalococcoidales bacterium
GTGGCTGACCTCTTTTACGGACAGGATGGCGCTCAAGTCCAGCGTATTCCGGGTGTTATCGGCGAAGGTGCGTATCCCCCGCTCGCACAGGATGACCCGGCGGTTCCCCTCGGACATTATATACTCGGCGGACATCAGCAGCTCCTCAATGGTCGCCGCAAATCCGCGCTTGAGCAGCACCGGCTTTTTCGCCTGGCCGGCGCGGCGCAGCAGCGAGTAGTTCTGCATGTTCCGGGCACCAATCTGGATAATATCGGCATACTTCTCCACTACCTCAATATTGGTGTGGTCGGTAGCCTCGGTGATAATCAGCAAGCCGGTCTCCTCCCTGACCTTCGCCAGGATTTTCAGCCCCGCCTCCCCCAGCCCCTGGAAGCTGTAGGGGGAGGTGCGGGGCTTGAAGGCGCCGCCGCGGAACACGCGGGCGCCGCCCTCTTTCACCAGGCGGGCGATGGTGAGCGCCTGCTGCTCGCTCTCAACGGCGCAGGGCCCCGCCATGACTACCAGCTCGCCGCCGCCAATCCTGACATCCCCGATTGTTATCACCGTGGGCTCTGCCTGTATCTCCCGGCTGACCAGCTTGTAGGGCTTGGTGACCCGGATGGTCTCCTTCACGCCCTCCAGGGCAAGCAGCCCCGAGTCCTCCACCGGGCCCCGGTTGCCGACAATGCAGATGGCGGTGCGCTGGGCGCCGGGCATGGGGACGCCGCGGTAGCCCATCCTCTCTATCTCACCGATAACCGCCTGTACCTGCTCTTCGGTAGCATCGTTCTTCATTACTACCAGCATCTGATTTCTCCTCAACCAATATTACTGCGGCGCTCTCGCCGCTGCAACAAAAGCCTTTATCTTGACCATGTCCTTGACCCCGCCGGTCTCAACCCCGCTGGAAACGTCAACCCCCCAGGGCTTCAGGTTGGCGGCCACCTGCCCGACGTTGCCGGCGTCGAGCCCGCCGGCAATAATCACCGGGTATTCTGCCGCCGCCCGCCGGGCTATCTCCCAGTCAAATGACCTGCCTGTCCCCCCGTAGAGATGGCGGGCAAAAGTATCCAGTAGATAGATTATAGGCCGGGCGCCAAGCCGCCGCCCGCCCTCCTCCAGATGGGCGAGAAGCTCTTCTTCCCCCATTTCGGAGGATATGTGGACCGCCTTTATCACTGGCTTTTCAATCTGCAGGCAGTACTCCCATGTCTCGTCGCCGCTGAGCTGCACCATATCCAGCCCGCAGGAAGCTGCCACGGCGTTCACCTCGGCCGGCGGCATATTAACGAATACCCCGGCTACCGGAATCCTTCGCCCTCCGGCAGTAGACGCTATCTCCCGCGCCGTTTCCTGCGTGACCCGGCGGGGGCTGGGGGCAAAGACCACGCCGATAAGGTCAGCCCCGGCGTCTATCGCCGCCCTGGCGTAAGAGACGCCGGTAATCCCGCAAATCTTAATCCTGGTCAAGTAGCTCCTTTATCTTAGCCGGTATGTCTCCGGCAGTAACCAGTGCCTCGCCTACCAGCACGGCATTAACCCCCCATGCTCTCATCCGCCACATATCATCCTGCCCTTTTATCCCGCTCTCGCTGACCACAATCTTACCCGGCGGGACCAGGGGGCGGAGCCTGCCGGTGGTGTTTATGTCCACCGTCATATTAGTGAGGTTACGGTTATTGATGCCGATGATTCCGGCGCTGCAGGCTAGAGCCCGGTCAAGCTCCTGCCCGTTGTGCACTTCTACCAGGCACTTCATGCCCATGTCATGGCTTAAAGATAGCAGTCCCTTGAGTCCGGCGTCGTCCAGGACTGCCGCGATGAGCAGCAGGGCGTCGGCTCCGCAGGCGCGTGACTCCAGTATCTGGTACGGTGTCAGTATGAAGTCCTTGCGGAGGAGGGGCGTGCCCGGTAGTTTGAGTCTGACGGCTTCAAAGTCCTCCAGGCTTCCCCGGAAGTGGCGCGCCTCGGTCAGCACCGATATTGCCGCCGCACCGCACCGGGCGTAGAGAGAAGCCAGCCCCGCCGGTTCAAGGTCGGCGCGTAATACGCCCTTTGACGGCGATGCCCGCTTGACCTCAGCAATCAGGCTGAGGCTGTCCCCGCCGATTGCGGCAGCAAAATCAAGCGGCGCCTGCTTCTTAGCGATGGCTTTCTCAAGCACGGACAGGGGCACTATCTCCTGCCTGTGCCGCAGTTCTTCCAGTGTATCCTTAATAATTCTGTCTAACATGCTAATTACTACTTAAAGCCCTGGCTGAGCTTGACCAGCCTCTCCAGCCTGTCCAGTGCCCGCGCACTGTCTATTGCCTCGCTGGCTGTCAGCATCCCCTCTTTAAGGGCAGGCAAGCCTGATTTATTTTTGGTCTTGCCGCCGACAACAACTGCTGCTGCGGCGTTCATCAGGACGGCATTACGCCGCGGCCCCTTCTCGCCCGCCAGCACTGCCCGCAGCATTGCCGCATTCTCCTGCGGCGTCCCACCCCGGATTGCCTCCGCACCTGTCTCTTCCAGCCCGAAGTCCCCGGGGGAGACGGAGTAGCCTGTTATGCCGCCCTCAAGCAGTTCCCATACCTGGGACTCTCCGGCGGTTGACAGCTCGTCCATCCCGTCCATGCCGTGGACGACCAGCGAGTGCCTTGCGCCCAGGCGGAGGAGCACCTGCGCCAGCTTTTCGCCAAGCTCCGGGCTGGGGACGCCGATGACCAGACTCTCGACCAGAGCCGGGTTGGTCAGGGGACCGAGGATATTGAATACCGTGCGTATACCAATCTCCCGCCTCGGGGCGGCAGCGAACTTCATAGACGGGTGAAAGAGCGGAGCAAACATGAAGCCGATGCCCACCTGCTCCAGGCATTCGGTTACCTGGCGGGCATCAAGCTCAATCCTCACCCCCAGGGCTTCCAGGACATCGGCGCTGCCGCAGCGGCTGGTCATGGCGCGGTTGTTATGCTTGGCGACCTTTATACCGGCACCGGCAGCGACAAAGGCGGCGGCGGTGGATATGTTGAAGCTGCCGGACATGTCGCCGCCGGTGCCGACAACATCAATCGCCGGTCCAGACACTTCCACCCGGACTGACTTCGCCCGCATGACGCTGGCGAGCCCGGCTATCTCGTCTGCCGTCTCCCCTTTAGCTCTGAGGGCGGTGACAAAGGCGCCGAACTGGGCGGGCGTGACCTCGCCGCCGGTTATCTCCTCCATCACCTGGGCTGCCTGCTCCATACTTAGCGACTGCCCGGAGACTATCAGGCTTATTGCTTCTTTAATCATGTATTTAACCTCACCCCCTTTAAGTCCCCCTCTCCTTTGTCAAAGGAGAGGGGGAAGAAACTTCTAGAAGAGGGTTTCACCCTCTTAAACACCCCGAGTCCTGGCAGTTTTGACTTCTTTTCGGATTTTAGACAAGATAGATGTAAAACTTGCTAAGCCTTTTTTGAGAATGTTTCAGCTTCATCTCCAAATAGTAACCTGATAGGGATTAGTATCGAATTATCCTTATCTCGCCTTATTTCGAATATCAAGCCGGTTTTATAGATAGGCGGTTTAGCACCTTTAGATAATACACTCCGATAACCGCAAAAGAGGTAATAATTACTTGCTGCTTGATTAATCAAAGATATGTCCGGGGAAAATTTCATTGTATCATGTGCTCGTAGAAAAGGGACTTTCTTTTCGTTTAAAATATTTTTATCCTTGTTTAGTAGGCGGATTTCCAAGTTGACCGCTGGGACACTCCCGTCGTTGCATATTTCGAAGGCAGGCTCATGCATAGAGCTTACAACTACAATTGGTCGTGCAGTCATTCGTCTCTCTTTCCTCATCTCCTCAGCTGTTTCAATGCTGGCATTCGCTTGCTTTTTCGCCTCGGTGCTCACGACATGAGTGCGCCATGCATAGACTCCAGTAACTGCAACAAGAATGAGCATTGAAATCGCCTGAATCCAGTCAGTTACTGTCATTCCCTTTACCCCCTTTGTATTAGATTGCCAAGCTCTTGTCCTTCTCCCCCTAGGTGTTTAAGAGGTGCGTCAGCCCCTCTTTCCTCTATTCCCCCCTTCCTTTGGTAAAGGAAGGGGGGTCAGGGGGGATGGATTTCACACCTTTAAAAAGTTCCTGAGTATATCCTTGCCGTTCTCGGTCATGAAAGACTCCGGGTGGAACTGCACCCCTTCCACCGGATGCCGGCGGTGGCGCAGTCCCATGATGGTATCATCGTCCGTCCATGCGGTTATCTCCAGGGAGTCGGGAAGCCCCTGGCGCAGCACTGCCAGCGAATGGTAGCGGATGGCGGAGAAGGGATTGGGCAGCCCGCGGAAAACACCCGTGTTATTGTGATAGACCGGGGATGCCTTGCCGTGCATTATTTTCCGGGCTGAACCAAAAGCACCACCGTAGCTATAGCCGATGCACTGGTGCCCCAGGCAAACGCCGAGAATGGGGACTATGGCGCCGAAGTGCCGGATGACTTCGTTGGATATGCCTGCCCGCAGGGGAGTGGAGGGCCCCGGCGAGATTACTATGCGCTCCGGGCTCATGCTCTCAATCTCGCTGATAGTTATCCGGTCGTTGCGCACCACCCGCACCTCTTCGCCCAGCTCGCTCAGGTACTGGAAAAGGTTATAGGTAAAGCTATCATAGTTATCTATCAGTAGTAGCATTTGCCTCCGCCTCATCTATCGCTTTGAGCAGTGCTCCGGCTTTATTCATGGTTTCATCGTATTCGCGCGCCGGCACACTGTCATAGACGATACCGGCGCCAGCCTGAACGTGAGCCATGCCGTCAGCCAGCACGATAGTCCTGATGGTTATCGCCGTGTCCATGTTCCCCGAGAAGCTGAAGTAGCCCACGCAGCCGGCGTAGGGTCCCCGTTTGTCCGGCTCAAGCTCGGCGATAATCTCCATAGCCCTGACTTTGGGAGCGCCGGAGACGGTGCCGGCAGGAAAGCAGGCGCGCAGGGCGTCAAGCGGCCCTAGTTCGGGGCGGAGCCTGCCCTGGACGTTGGTCACCAGGTGCATGACGTGTGAGTAGCGCTCCACCTCCATAAGCTCGCTGACGTTGACCGTACCCGGCAGGCTCACCCGCCCGATGTCATTACGCCCCAGGTCAATCAGCATGATGTGCTCCGCCCGCTCTTTCTCGTCAGCGCGCAGCTCCGTCTCCAGCCGGGCGTCCTCGGCAG
>CAYUBP010000119.1:0-5110 GCA_964443115.1 uncultured Dehalococcoidales bacterium
ACACCCTATCCTACACTCTTTCCCTACACGACGCTCTTCCGATCTCGGCTTTGATGGAGTCCTCGTCCCTTATTGAGCCGCCCGGCTGGATGATGGCGGTTACCCCACAGGAAGCCGCCAGCTCCACCACGTCAGGGAAGGGGAACATGGCATCCGAAGCCAGCACGCTGCCCTTAGCCTTGTCCCCAGCCTTGTCCCGGGCTATCTGGGCGCTGATAATGCGGCTGGGCTGCCCCGCCCCCATGCCCACCAGTGTCTTGTCCTTGGCCAGGACGATGGCGTTGGACTTGATGTGCTTGACCGCACGCCAGGCAAAGAGCAGGGCTTCCACCTCGGCATCGGTGGGATTGCGCCTGGTAACTACCTTTAACTCAATCTTGTTCTCGGGCACGGTGTCCGAGGTCTGGGCGAGGAAGCCGCCTTTCACCCGGCGCAGGTCCAGATAGCCGGGCAGAGCCTTGCCGTAGCCCGGGGGCGGCTCGCTGACGAGAATCCGCAGGTCTTTCTTGCGCTTCAGCAGTTCCAGCGCCTCCGGCTCGTACTCCGGGGCGATGACTATCTCGTAGAAGACCGGCTTTATCTCCTGAGCCATCGCCAGCGTCAGCTTGCGGTTGACGCTGACAATACCGCCGAATGCGGCTATCGGGTCGCCACTGAACGCCCGCCGGTAGGCTTCGGCAATGTCATTATGGCTTGCCAGACCGCAGGGGTTAGTGTGCTTGATAACGGCGACGGTGGGAGCGGCAAAGTCCATCACTACCGCCCAGGCGGCATCGGCGTCCAGTATATTGTTGAATGATAGCTCTTTCCCGGATAGCTGTTTTGCCCAGGTGATGCCCGTGTCCGGCTTCATTCCCACCACCGGCTCGGCGTAAAAGGCTGCCCGCTGGTGAGGGTTCTCGCCGTAGCGCAGGTCGTAGCGTTTCCTCAGGGCAAAGGTCATCTCATCGGGAAAACCCGGGGCGTCCCATCTCAGGTACTGCGAGATGGCGGTATCATAGATGGCAACGTGCTGGAAGGCTTTCTGCGCCAGCCGCTGGCGCTCTGCCATATCCAGCCCGTCCTTCCCCAGCTTCTCCACGACTGTGCCGTAGTCCGCCGGGTCTACCACCACGATGACGCTGGGGAAGTTCTTGGCTGATGCCCGAATCATGGTCGGCCCGCCGATGTCAATGTTCTCCAGCGCCTCGTCCAGGGTAACGCCCTCTCTGCTCACCGTCTGGACGAAGGGGTAGAGGTTGACGGCTACCAGGTTAATCTCGCCGATGTTGTGCTTTGCCAGCTCCGCCATGTGAGCCGGTATCTTGCGGTTGGCGAGGATGCCGCCGTGGACTGCCGGGTGCAGGGTCTTTACCCTGCCGTCAAGAATCTCAGGGAAGCCGGTAATCTCGGAAACGCTCTTGACCGGCACTTTGGCTTCTGCCAGGGCTTTCTTGGTGCCGCCGGTGCTGAAGATTTCAAACCCCAGACGGCTTAGCTCTCTGGCGAAGTCCACCGCGCCGGTCTTATCAGAAACACTGATAATAGCTCGCATTTCTAGCTCCTTCTATCTATTTATAACCCCATCCCCTTAATCCCCTTCCCCTTGGCAAGGGGAAGGGGAAGGATTTTTCTTAAGAGGGGCTTCGCCCCTCTTTAATACCGGATAAGTTACTTTGGAGGATGAAAACCTATAGGCAACTTTTCCGTCTGCGGTGGTGGCTCTGAAAACTCTATGGCAGCTATATTCTGCACTTTGTAAATGCACAAGGGTGTGGTGAATCCTAGGATTCCTCTAGGATCCCCCATCAAAGCAGCAGCACACTCATTGATATTTTTTACATAATCATCATCGTCTTTCGCAACTAGTATGTGCTTTCGTGTTGCTCCTGTGTCGAGATAGACCATGACCCTCTTCTCTGGCATGTCATACCCCCACTCAAAACTCCCGTTAGTATTACCCTCACCAGCTTCGTCCCCCTTTAACGCCCTGAAGCAGGTTACTTTGGCTTCAGCCCGGTGGGCGGCGGGTCTGCGAACTCAAGGGCAATCACGTTCTGCGCCTTGTAGTAGCACAGGGGCATGGTAAATCCCAGTACGCTCTTGGGGTCGCTTGAGAGCACACGCAGGTAATACTTGATGTTTTTCACATAGTCATTGTCGTCTTTGACCAGTAAAACGTGCTCCCGTCTTTCCCCAGTGCTCAGAATTACTATGACCTTCTTTTCCTGCATGTTGCGCTGCATCACCGCCTACTCTATAACCACTCTCTGCTCCCCCGTCTGCTTGATGACCTCGCCGATGACCCTGGCTTCGGGCAGGGCTTTGGTAACGGTCTCCACATTTCCCGGTGAGCAGAAAATGACCATGCCGACACCCATGTTGAACACATGGAACATCTCGTCCCGGTCAACGTTACCCCGTTGTTGGATTAGCCGGAAAATGGGCGGCACCTGCCACGCCTGGCTGTCAAAGCTTACGGCTACACCCGGCGGCAGGACGCGGGGCACGTTATCCAAAAGGCCGCCGCCGGTAATATGCGCCATGCCCTTAATCAGCGGCAGCAGCGGCTTTAGCTGGTGAAAATAGCTGCGGTGAGGCTCCAGCAGCGCCTCGCCCAGAGTCCGCTCCAGCACGGGATAGAAAGTATTCAGTGACTCTCTGGTCTCGCCGAATATCCGGCGCGCCAGGGAGTAGCCGTTGGTATGAAGCCCGCTGGAGGGCAGGGCGATAGCGGCATCGCCCGCCGCGATTTCCTTGCCCGTGATAACCAGGTCCTTCTCCACGGCGCCGATGATGAAGCCGACGAGGTCGTAATCCTCGCCGGCGTACAGACCGGGCATTGTCGCCGTCTCCCCGCCGATAAGGGCGCAGCCGGCATCACGGCAGGCTTGAGCCAGCCCCCGGGCGATAGCCTCCACCCGCTCCGGCGCCATCTTGCCCATGGCGATGTAGTCCAGGAAGAAGAGAGGCTCGGCGCCGCAGGTGAGGATGTCATTAATGCAGTGATTGACCAGGTCAATGCCGATGGTGTCGTGCTTGCCCAGGGCTGCCGCAATCTTCAGCTTGGTGCCGACCCCGTCCACGCTGGACACCAGCACCGGCTGCTGGTAGCCCTTGAGCTCGAAAAGCCCGCCGAAGAAGCCAAAACCGCCCAGCACGCCGGGGCGGATGGTGGACTTGACATGCCTGCCGATAAGCGCCTTGGCTTTGTCCGCCAGGGCAATATCAACGCCGGCGGCGCTGTATGTTTCTTTAGTCAAACCTGTCCCCTTAGTCCCCTTCCCCTTGGCAAGGGGAAGGGGAGGATTTTTCTTAAGAGAGGCTTCGCCCCTCTTTGACATCCATTAGAATTAAGCTCCTCTCGAACACTCCGTAGTCGCTCTGGCTTCATCGCCAGGAGAGGTCTTGCCATAATTTGGCACCCGGAATTACTTTTACTTGCACCGCCCCGCCGCCGCCAGCGGCGCTACCGCCAGCCAGATGGAGATGGTTATCAGCATTGCCGTGGGGTAGTCTATCGTCCCGCCGCCGAACTTTGGCGCAATGACGCCCCAGAGAAGCATGACAAACAGGGAGCTGAGGAAGAAGCCGGGAATTGCCGCCAGTATCCTGAAGTAGCCCATCTTGCCTCTCCTTTCCCGTGATGCAGTAGCCGTGGTCTAATAATAACATCTGGGAGTCCGGTTGCCAAGTGGGGATACCGGTTCGGATAATTCTCACTCCATCGGTCCCCCTCTCCTTTACTAAGAGCTTTGCCCTAAAGGTGCCTTTTCATTGTCATCTGGGTATGGCAAAAGGCCTCACCACCCCGGATTCTTCGGCGCTTCGTTTTTCAGAATGATTTTTAAGGCAACCTCTTTACTAAAAGGAGAGGGGAGGAAAGAAAAAGAGGAACTTATGTCCCTCTTGGACATTATTATCACCCTTCTCCCTTCGCAAAGAGGGACAAGTCCATGTCTCCACCTTTCTTAAAGGGGGACTGAGGGGGGTTTAGTATCAAAATCCCCCTCAAACACTTGTCCCAAAAGTCAGGTATCTGAGAGGGCGCAGCCCTCTTCATGATAAATTCTTCCCCTTCCCCTTACCAGGGGGAAGGGGATAAAGGGATGGAGTAACTCTGCAAATAAATGGTAATCAGGAAATCCAGATTTGGGTTCTGATTGACGGTAGATCGAGCGAGGCATTTGCCTGCAAATAAATGGTAATCAGGAAATCCAGATTTGGAGGAGCAGCGGCTTACTGCTTGATGCCGGGGGGCCCGGAATACTCGGCCGTTGCCGTTTCCAGCGCCATCTTGTCCATCTCAAGCTGCACCGGCACCGGGTAGTCGCCGGTGAAGCAGGCAAGGCAGAAATTTTCCCGGGGCAGAGCCACCGCTTTAATGAGCCCGTCAATGCTCAGGTACCCCAGCGAGTCGGCGCCGATGAAGTCCCTTATCTCGGGTATGGTCTTCTGGGCGGCGATTAGCTCCCAGCGGGTAGCCATGTCAACGCCGAAGAAACAGGGGTAGCGGATGGGTGGGGCGCAGATGCGCATGTGCACCTCTCTGGCTCCTGCCCGCCGGAGCAGCTTTACTACCTGGGGCGTGGTCGTGCCCCGGACTATGCTGTCGTCAACGACTACCAGCCGCTTGCCGTTCAGCATCTGGGGCAGGGGGTTGAACTTCAGCCGGACGCCGAGGTCTCTGATGCGCTGGTCGGGTTCAATGAAGGTTCGCCCCACGTAGCGGTTCTTGAGCAAGCCCTCGCCCAGGGGTATTCCTGACCCGCGGGCGTAGCCAATGCTGGCGACGGTCGCCGAGTCAGGCACTCCCATGACCTGGTCTGCCGGTACCGGGTGCTCCCTGGCAAGTCCCTCGCCCATAGCCTGCCGGGCGGGGTAGAGCAGCCGTCCGTTAATCACGCTGTCCGGGCGGGCGAAGTAGATATACTCAAATATGCACAGGGCTCTTCGTTCACCCGGCTCACGGTAGCTGTTAATGCCGTTTTCAGAGATGGCAACAATCTCGCCGGGCTCAACCTCCCGGGCAAAGCTGGCGCCGATATGGTCCAGGGCGCAGGTCTCTGAGGCTAGGACCCAGCCGCCGTCAATAGTTCCCAGGCACAGGGGGCGGACACCGAGCGGGTCA
>CAYUBP010000120.1:0-5107 GCA_964443115.1 uncultured Dehalococcoidales bacterium
TTGCGTAAAAGGCAAGAAACAGGTATGCCGGCAAATAAAATAATGGAACGAACTGGCGAAAAATTGTATCTTATATAATAGAGAGTCATTCAGGAAAGAGCGCTCCAGTTGAATGAGCCGGAAGAAGCGGCACTTATCCGCCGCTGTCAGGCGGGAGATAAAGAGGCATTCCGTACGCTCGTAGAGCGGTATCGCAGCGTGCTTTTCGGCACCGCGTACTTTATGTTGCGTGAGCGTGGGTTAGCGGAAGATGCTGTACAGGAGGCACTTGTTCAGGCGTGGAGACACCTGTCGTCCCTGCGTCTCCAGAGCAGTCTCAGAGCCTGGCTCGTGCGTATTGTAGTTAACGAGGTCAATCAACAGCTCAGGAAGAAGCACGTGCCGACATTGCCTCTGGAGCAAGCACCCGAAGTAGCGAACAACGTTGATGAGGTTGAGACAAAACTAGTCCGTCATGAAGAGCGCCGGCAGATAAGGCAGGCTCTGGAGATGCTGCCGTCCGAACAGAGGGAGGCGGTGGTGCTGCGCTACTTCTCCGACCTTACGGTACCCGAGATTGCCGCAGTCACGGGGCGGCCTGAAGGCACTATCAAGTCACGCCTGAGCCGGGCACTGGGTTACATGGGCGAAATCATGCGCAATGACGGGACATGGGGAGAGGGTAGGTGAGGTCAATGGGAGAGGAAAGGTTAGAGCGGGAGCTTAGAGAATATTTCAGGGCGGAGGCTAAAAAGGTTGTGCCGCCGCCGGCGTGGTGGGATGGCGCAATTTCGCGGCTGGGCGGGCAGGAAAAGCGCTCCCGTCCGGCAAGACCTGCACTCTGGAAGCTGCTTGCAGTGCCCCTATCTGTTTTCCTGCTCATTGTCCTGGTGGGCAGCCTTTTTGGTGGAGTGGGGGGCATGTCTCCACCACCGCCGCCAGCGCCGGTGGTGGTCTCTGACGGTGCCGGTGGAGCCTTTTTTGTCTGGTTGGACAATCCCCACTATCAGGATGAAGACCGCATCCGCGTCCAGCATGCGGATGCGCAGGGCAATCTCCTGTGGGGTGAGGAAGGCAAGCAGGTAGCGAGCGGCAATTTCGGTAAGCCTTGCGCCGCAAGCGACGGCGACGGCGGGGTCATTATTGCCTGGGGGAGCAGTAACGGCAGTTGTGTGATAAGAGTGGGCTCAGGCGGGGGCACTATCTGGACGCTGGAGGCTATTGGCACGGGGTCGGTGGCGGGAATGGTACAGGATGGCTCCGGGGGAGCTATTCTGCTGCTGGATGACGGTGGCAGGATTTACGCCCAGAGGGTAAGCGCCGGTGGAGCCCTTCTATGGGGTGAAGAGGGAGTGCTTATCACCGCCGCCGAAGACGCATATGGCGGCATTTCTGTTGCCGGTGACGGGAGGGGTGGCGGCGTTGTTGTTTGGTGGCAGCAGGCTGGTGAGGACGTGGAGGTCTGCGCCCAGCGGCTTAGCGCTGAAGGTGAGACCGCCTGGGTGGATGGCGGGGTCGTGGTGGCAACCATCAGGCAGGCCCGCGACAGCCGGACGCAGGTCATCAGCGACGGACTGGGCAGCTTTATCGTTGCCTGGGACACCGACTCCGGCGGGCGTGACGGGCTTGTGCGTGTCCAGAAGCTGGACGAGCACGGCAGCCCCCTGTGGGCAAAACTGGGTGTTGCCCTGAAGGGCGGCTCGCGTCCGCAGTTAGCCGCCGACGGTGCCGGCGGCGCCATCGTCACCTGGCGCGACCGCAGCCGGATATGGAACGGGGAGGTATTTGCCCAGAGGGTCAGCGCCGACGGCAATATGCTCTGGCCCAGGGACGGCGTCTGGCTCTGGGATATACCGGCGGACTATCCCGATACATCCGGCATCCTGGACTCTTCTGTCATCGGCGATGGGACTGGCGGCGCAATTATTGTCTGGACAGGATATAGTGAGCCAGCAGGCCATAAGAATGCAATCGTTTATGCTCAAAGATTAGGTTCGGATGGTCAGCGGCTGTGGTCGGGTGAAGAGGTCTGCGACAATCCCGACCTCCAGTTCCAGGGCTATTCCTCCGTAATCAGCGACGGGCAGGGGGGAATCATCATCGGCTCTCGCGCGGGTGAGTCTAGTATCAGCCAGACGGACTCGGTCTACGCTCAGAGGATAGATGCTGAGGGCAGTCGCCTGTGGGGCGAGGGTGGGCTGGAAGTCTACAAGGTGCGCTCCGCCCTGACGGTGCAGTTCATATTTGCCGGGGCTGTCCTGGCTACCATTCTGGTCCTTATCGGGCTATTCCGCAGGAACAGGGTGGCCGTGGTATTCACCGCTATTATGCCGGTGCTCCTCGGTATTGCCGGGCTGTTCAGCATGTTGCTGGTCGCCGGGCCCCTCGGGTACGCCTATGGCTGGGCTTACATCCCGGATACGGTGGTGAACAGGCTGGCGGCTTTACTGGTACCCCTTCTTGCACTGGTCATCGGAGGCCTGGGCATCAGCAGGAAAGCGGTAACCCTGTGGGTAATGGTGCCGGTGATGGTCTTCTGCGCTCTTGTAGCGGCAATTACGGGGCTGGTATTTGTTTTCTAGCTGTCTTGCCGTTAGAATCAGTGATAGTCAGGGGCGCCTTGATAGACTCTCTGCGTCTCCTGAAATGAACCTTTTTTGCCCGGATTTCGTTATATACAGCGGGTATATAAAATTACAAGACATCCGCGGGGTAATTTGAGAGGAATGACCAATGATAAACAGGAATCGGAAGGCAACCTTAGCTATTATCACAGCCATTGTTGTCATTGCTGCCGGGGCTTTCGTATTGATATCCATGCATGATGACTCTGTCAACCGCGGGCCTTTATGGGAAGCAGTAGTACGCACTCTCGGTCCGTATGATGAAACCAACCCCGTGAAAGACGACCTGATAAAAAGAGGGCTTGTCAGTCTGGAAGGTGGAAATGGGTATATAGAGGTAGGAGAAATCGAGGAGTTGGTCAGAGAAGAGGTCTACGTAATAGATGAGCAGGGATATCTGCAACTCGGGCCCACTTCGGCTGAAAGGAGCTTTGAAATCCGCCTGGCAGATTCCGGGGAGCTGGTCTTATCCCGGGAGCATATCAGGACTTATGATACCGCCGGGCATGCTATTGAGCTTAACGAGAGCGGTATAGAAAAGTGGAATTCCTTTCAAAACTACACCGCTGAACCCAAGCTCACCCAGAGCCTCTATCTCCAGGATTTTGTCCTGAAAATAGACGGAGTTGAGGTCGCCCGCGGAATATTCTACTCCGGACTTTCCTCAACAAGCTACCAGGGGCTGGCACTGGTTGAGGTTCTGGGGCGTTTAGATAGCGAGCATGCCAAACTACAGTTCATAACCGAATACCCTGGTCTTTATTTCGGGGAAGAATATAATGGTCTCTCTTCAAAGCTAGCCGAGGTGTTTGCGCAGAACCAGTCGCCGGTTGAAGTCGTATCTGTGACGGGCCCTCTTGAACCGATTAACCCTGGAGGACCCGTCGTTGAGATAAGGCTGAAGAACGTGTCTAGCAGTCCGGTGGTCTCTTTAAATGTGCTTCTTGACCTGGGCGCACACAGTCCCTTTGAATTTGACTTTGACGTTACCCCGTCAAATCCTGTGCTGCCCGGTAGGAGCGCCAGTGCCGAGCAGATTCTAATCGGCGGCGGATTTAGTGATAACCTCTCTTACCCTCTAGAGATAAATGGAACATTACAGGGCGGGGAGACTTTTACCTGTACAACACAGGTTCAGATTTCGCCCCACGCCGGATTTCCTGTCATCATTCCTGTGCTGGTATTGTGTGCCATCTCCGCCCTTCTCATCTACAGGTTTGTTATGCCCGTTTTGCGCAGGAAAAGGACTGCCGGAGTATAGACAGGATAAGCGGGTTCAGCACTCGCAACGAGGCTGATAGTCGGCGGCGGTGTCGTTGCTGTTTATGACGGGAGACCGGCACCTGCAAAAACTCAGGCTGGGGCGTCGCCGGAGCCGCCGGTACTAATTCGCTTCCCCCACACTGGGTGTCTCTGCGCAGCAAGGCTGACTATGTGTCCTGCGAATTCCCCGTAGGTATAGCCTGCGAATTCAGCGGCGGATATCGTGCTGGTATCCGGGCAGATGTCAGAATTGGGATTTACGTCTATGATATACAGTAGGCCGTCCTTCATTCGCATATCAATACGGCCATAATCACAGCAACCCACTACCATGTATGCGTCTTTGCAGACCTGCTCAATGTCACGGAGTTCATCTTCGCCGAGTGGTGCCGGCAGCACCGTCTTTATTTTTTGATATTGTTCAGACTCCGGGACGAACTTCGCCTCATAGGTGCAGAGCCGGTCATGCTCATCCTTGAACAAAGAGAACTCCATCTCGGCTGGTGGCAGCACGTCAATACTGCCGTTGCCCCAGAGTGATACATGTAGCTCGCGTCCATCAATAAAGTCCTCGACCAGTGCGGGTTGCTGAAACTTTTCTATTATGTAGCGGATTCTCTTTTTGAGGTCTGCTTCCGTTGTAACAACAGCATTACGGTCAATTCCTTCGCTGCAATGCTCTCTTGAAGGTTTGACAATAGCAGGAAAATGGTTCCACCTGACAGTCGAGTCCTTATTGTAGGTCTGCCACCTGGGGGTCAGGATTCCCGCTTCGTCAAGGAGTTGTTTTACGCGGCATTTGTCCTGAGCCAGCGCTATTGTGGATGAACGTGCGCCTGTGAATATGAAACCGCGTTGCTCCAGATACTCTACCACGAGCCACTCGCTGTGGTGTACGCCGGGAAGACTTTCACACCAGTTGAAGACTATATGCTCAAGAGGGTCGTAGCCGGATAAGGCGCTGTCAAGGTCACTGTTGGTTACCGGAACCAGGGCTGTTTGATACCCTACGGCATCAAGCGCCTTGCCCAGTTGTGAGGTTACATTAAGAACATCTGCCTGTTCATGTGCTGACCAGTGCGGGTCCAGGTTAAATAGTAGCAGGACAGGTATTCCTGAGGGGTAAATGCTTATCGGCACTTGAGGTTTTCCAGTCCCATTATTCTCCTTCCTGAAGTCAGCCGGGTGCGGGAATACTCCGGCCAGACTGTTCTGCCGTCTGTATTTTTAGCTGGTATTGG
>CAYUBP010000121.1:0-5070 GCA_964443115.1 uncultured Dehalococcoidales bacterium
CTTCCTTAATGTCCAGGCACGGGATAATCTTTATCGTTTTCATCCTAGAATTCCCTTGAAATCTGCCAGGTTACGGTACTCAACGACCGTGCTCATGCTGCTGTTTTCCGCCTCAATTCCCGCTTCCACTGCTGCGGCGATGGGATTTAGCCCGCCGAGGAGAACGACGCCGGTCTTGTTCAGGCGGACATCTATCTCACAGACCGGGCGGCTGGTATCGCCTACAATCAGCACGCCCCCGAGTCCGGCATTCTTCAGTCTTTCTATTACCTCCCCGGCAACCGGGCGGCAGATCGCCGGTATTTCCCTGAAGTTAGCCAGCACCTCACCGCTGCCGGAGCGCATCACCTCTGATACCGAGGTCATCCTGGCTTTGATAAACATCTCTGACGGGTCAAGCGAGGAGCCGTCGTAGTGGATTACCTCGGCAAAGCGGACCGGCTTATTATTTTGCATCTGCAATAGCCCCCCGAACCTTGAGTCCATGGGTATACCGGCTTTGAGCAGACAGCCGTTGATAACAATGCTGCAAACGGTTGCCAGCCCGATACTGCCCCGAGGTACCGGGATACCCCCAATCCGCTCACCGCCGTCAGCTGTCATGACCAGGTTGCTGGTGCATAAGCCGCGCTCAAAAGCCGGCGCCATAGCCTGGAGGGCTTCCTGGAAATTTTCCCGGGGGAAGAACGATACGTTCACCGGCAGGAGGCCGCTCAGGCTTTGATGGTCAAAAGTGGTATGGAAGGCTAGCAGCTCAATGCGGGATGAGATAAATCCCACCTTGTCATTTACCAGTGCGCTCTGGATTTCACGTATGCCCTTGTCGGTAATAATCCGCCCGTCCCGGTCGGTTACGAGCTGGGTCAAGCCCCGCTCATCGGTCATCCTGAGGTGATACCTGACCGCCCGCTCGCTGAGGTCAATGCCGTGGCTCTTCAGGTTCCTGGAAATAGTCCGCGAGCCGGCGGGCTCCTGGAAGCTGCTCAGTACCTTCAGGATGGTGAGAGTCTTTCGTTCGGCTTGCCGTGATTCAGTGTACATATTCAAGAGACATCGGCAGCCACTTGCCGATGTCCCAGTATACGATAACGCCTTATTGTTGTCAATATGTAACAATGTTATTTTTATGCAACAATCAGGGGGCAGGGTTACCGGTTGGAGGCAAGCGGGGGGATTTTAGAGGTGTGCGGGTCAGAGCGGCGTTCAGCCCTTGAACATATACCCTGAGCCGCGCCTATTCAGAATCATGCTGGGTGGGGTGTCATGCAGCTTCCGGCGTAGACGGCGGATGTATATGCGCAGGTTTTCAGTGTCATTCCAGATGTTCTTTTCCCAGATTTCTTCCATTATGCGTTTGTAGCTAACGACCTTGTCTTTGTTCTTAACCAGCAGTATGAGGAGCCGGTATTCAACGGGCGTTAGCTTCACGGGCCGGTTGTCCACCTGGACCTTCTGGCTCACGAAGTCAATCTTGAGGCGGGGGTGGACGGCGATGCTGTGGCTGTTCTTGAAGGGGATTCTCTCCGCCCGTCTGAGCACGGATTTTACCCGCGCCAGCAGGGTCAGGTAGTTGAATGGCTTTATGATATAGTCGTCAGCCCCGGTCTCAAGTCCCCGGAGCACGTCTTCATCGTCCGAGCGTACCGTCAGGATGATAACCGGCACCGAGGAAAACTCACGGATTTCCTTGAGCACGCTGAAGCCGCTGATATCCGGGAGATTGATATCCAGGATGACTACATCGGGGGACTCCTTCCTGACCAGTTGGATTCCCTCCCTGCCGCCTGTGGCAGCCGCCAGGCTTACCCCGGGCCATCGGAACTCAAAAGCGACACCGATGGCATCAATTATGCTCTTCTCGTCTTCAATAACTGCTACTTTCATCTGTTTCCCCCACCTGATCTGCTGTCTCATCCAGAGGGATGGTAAAGAAAAACCTTGATCCCTTGCCAACCTTGCTCCTTACCCATATCCTGCCGCCGTGGAGCTCCACCAGCATCCTGCACAGCGGCAGCCCGATGCCAAGCCCGCCGGTGCCCGTTTCGCTGTATGGCAGCTGGTGTGCTGGCTCAAAAAGGGTGCTTTGCCTTTCCGCGGGAATACCGGGTCCCCAGTCCCGTACCTCCACTGCTATTGCGTGCGCCTTCCGGCTGGCCCGTATTGTGACCTTCTTGCCCTCTTTGGTGTATTTGCAGGCGTTATTGATCAGGTTCAGGACTATCTGCCGGATGCGGTCCGGGTCGGCGGACACCTCCGGTAGCGGCTCGGGTATGTCAAGCCGGGCAGCAATGCCGTATTGCTGGAAAAGGGGGCGGGTTTCTTCTACCACCGCCCGCAGCAGCTCGTCAATGTGTACCGGCTTGAGAGACAGCTTGAGCGTCCCCATCTCTCCGCGGGTGATGTCATGGAGTTCCTCAATCCGGTTGTTCATGCTGTTAACGCCGTCCCATATATAGTCTGCCAGCCTGTCCAGCCTTTCTCCCCTGGTCTCATCCCGCAGCAGCTGGCTGGTGGCGATTAATGATGTGAGCGGCGTTTTCAGTTCATGTATCAGTTTTCTGGTGAAGTCAACCCTTATCTTTATCTCGGCTTGCAGCCTTTCACGCGTTTCCCGCTCCCGCTGGTAGAGAGACTCCAGGTTCTTATCGGCAATCTCGCGCTCAATAGCATGCCCCAGTCTTTCGGCGAGTACCCGCAGCAGATTGCGTTCTTCTCTAAGGAAGGGGCCATCATCACATTCCGGCTTCTCTTCAAGGTAGTATACTTCCAGCACGCCGGAGCGCCTGCCGTTTACGATAATGGGCTGTGCCTGCCGCCAGGCGGTCTCCTTGAAGTTGGCGGTCTGGAACGCCTTGTTCTTGAGGCTAATCCGGGCGCAGGTGATTTCCGGGTACTGCCACGCCGGCGGAATCAGCTCTACCACGCGCTGCAGTGTCTCGTCAAGGGAGTTACGCCTGTTTTCAAACAGGCGGGAGATACCGTACAGGCAATTTAGCTCCTTGACCCTCTCGCTGAGGCTATGGGTCAGCCGACGCAGCCTCACCTCAGTGGCGCCATCAGCGGCGTCGGTCTGGTAGTTGGCATTGAATTGCCTTTGCGGTATATCCGCCATAACTAATATTGTAAACGGGTGGGTTTGCTTTGACAAGATTAATATTTGGTATATCGCCGGGAAGCGGGGAGGCTGGGCTGGCTTGAATTATGTGATTCTTAGTGGTATTCTATTCATGGTTCAAAACCACCGCAGGGTGCATCCACAGCTTGGGCGAAGGTGTCAGGTATTTTTGCGGGAAGCTCAAAAGAACCGGGGGCTATCTTCTGAAGGTCAGTCTTTAGAGGTAGCCTTTTTAGTGTCTAATATAAGGATTGAGAGGTTAGGCAGATGTACAGGATACTGTTGCGAAAGGACCTGGTGCCGGGGGTACACCTTTTTAAGATGGCGGCGCCGGCGGTTGCCAGAAAGGCGCAGCCGGGGCAGTTCATTGTCATCAGGATTGATGATAAGGGAGAGCGTATACCGCTGACGGTTGCCGACTGGGACAGGGAAGAAGGCAGTCTGACCATTATCTTTATGGAGGTGGGGACTACCACCCGCCGCCTGGCGTTACTCAGAGAGGGCGACTCTGTTGCCAATTTCGTGGGACCCCTGGGCCTTCCCACCCATATTGAGAAGTTCGGCACGGTCGTCTGTGTCGCCGGCGGCTTTGCCGTTGCCCCCATCATGCCGATTGCCCGGGCGCTGAAGCAGGCGGGGAACCGGGTTATCTCAATCCTGGGGGCAAGGAATAAAGACCTGCTGTTCTGGGAGGACGAGCTGCGCTCCGCCAGTCACCAGTTGATAGTGGTTACTGATGACGGCTCCTATGGTAAGAAAGGGCTGGTGACCGAGCCGCTTAAAGACCTGCTGGCGAGTGGCGAGAAGATTGACCGTGTAGTGGCTATAGGCCCCAGCATCATGATGAAATTCTGCGCCAAGACCACCGAGCCTTTTGGCGTTAAGACCGTGGTCAGCCTCAATCCGATAATGGTTGATGGCACGGGCATGTGCGGCTGTTGCCGGGTCTCGGTGGACGGTGTGACCCGGTTTGCCTGCGTGGACGGCCCTGACTTTGACGGGCACCAGGTGGACTGGGAGCTGCTCATGGCGCGCCAGCGTGCCTATATTGAAGAAGAGCGGCACTCCCTTGAGCAGTGGCAGTGCCAGTGCAAGGCGCACTAGGAGGACTATCGCATGGCAAAGCTTAATTTGAACCGTGTTGAGATGCCCAGGCAGGACCCCAAAGTGCGGGCGAGGAACTTCAAGGAGGTTGCCCTGGGTTACAAACTGGAGCAGGCTATGGAGGAGGCGGGCCGCTGTATTCAGTGCCCCAAGCGCCCCTGCGTTGACGGCTGCCCGGTAATGGTTGATATTCCGGACTTCATCAAGGCTCTCCGCGAGGGCGACATGCCGGAGGCAGTACGAGTGCTCAAGAGCAAGAATGCCCTGCCCGGCATCTGTGGGCGGGTCTGCCCCCAGGAGAGCCAGTGCGAGTCCGTCTGCTCCCTGGGTAAGAAGGGCGCGCCGGTGGCTATAGGCCGCCTGGAGCGGTTTGTCGCTGACTGGGAGCGGGCTAACAAAGGAGCGCTGGCGCCGCCGGAAATCGCCCCGCCCACCGGCAAGAGAGTGGCGGTGGTCGGCTCGGGACCAGCCGGACTAACTGCGGCGGCTGACCTTGCCAGGCTGGGGTACAACGTTACTATCTTTGAGGCACTGCATGTTGCCGGCGGGGTGCTGATGTACGGCATCCCCGAGTTCAGGTTGCCCAAGCAGATTGTGCAGAATGAGGTTGACTACGTCGCTTCCCTGGGGGTTGACATTAAGCTGGACTCAATAGTCGGCAGGCTGGTAACTATTGATGAACTGCTTGGAGACGGCTATGGCGCGGTATTCCTGGGGACCGGCGCCGGTCTACCCATGTTCCTGAACATCGCCGGGGAGAACCTGAACGGCATCTACTCGGCTAATGAGTTCCTGACCCGGGTCAACCTGATGAAAGCCTATTTATTCCCGGAGTATGATACGCCGGTAAA
>CAYUBP010000122.1:0-4946 GCA_964443115.1 uncultured Dehalococcoidales bacterium
GCACCCAGGAGAAGGGCAACCGGGTGGTAGCGGTCGTCTCGGCGATGGGGGACACTACCGATGACCTAATCAAGCTGGCTTACCAGGTGGCCAGCCGCCCCGACGAGCGCGAACTAGACCTGCTGCTGTCCACCGGCGAGATTGTCGCCGGCACACTCGTGGCGATGGCGCTCCGGGAGATGGGACATGAGGCAATCAGCCTCACCGGCGCCCAGGCGGGCATCAAGACCGATGCCGCCTACAGCCGGGCAAGAATCGTGGGGATTGAGCCAGAACGGTTGGTGAAAGAGCTGGACGAGGGGAAGATTGTCGTTGTCGCCGGCTTTCAGGGGGTTACCGACAACATGGACGTCACCACCCTGGGGCGGGGCGGCTCGGATACGACCGCAGTGGCGCTGGCCGCCAGCCTAGGGGCAGATGTCTGCGAGAGATATACAGACGTGGAGGGCATTTACACCGCCGACCCGCGGCTTGTCCCCGATGCGGAACGGCTGAAGGAGATTAGCTACCAGGAGATGCTGGAGCTTGCCACCTACGGCTCCAAGGTGATACACCCGCGGGCAGTGGAACTGGGGGAGCTGTTTAACATCCCTATCCTGGTGGCTTCCAGCTTCACCGATAGCCCCGGAACACTAATTCATGGGGAGGTATCTATGGAGGTACGCAACAAGGTAAGAAGCATCGCCCACGACATGGACGTGGCCAAGATAACCGTGGTGGGTATCCCTGACCGCCCCGGCATTGCCGCCGCCATCTTTGTCCCGCTGGCCGAGGCTGGCGTCAGCGTTGACACCATCGTCCAGAACGCCAGCATTGAGAATATCGCCGACCTGACCTTTACCGTCGCCCAGAGCCAGCTGGGGAAAACCATGGATGTAGTCCAGCCGATAGCCCGGCGGGTCGGCGCCAGGGAGTGCGTCAGCAATGCCAGGCTGGGCAAGGTCAGCATCGTTGGGACCGGCATGCAGAACAGCCCGGGCTACGCCGCCAGGATGTTCAGCACCCTGAGCCAGCACGGCATCAATATTCAGATGATAACGACCTCGGAGATAAGGATTACCTGCATTATTGACGAGGCTAAGGTAGAAGACGCCGTCCGCGCCCTGCACCGGGCGTTTGAGGTTGAACTATAGCTAAACTACAACTACAACAGACATAAAGAAGGGGGCGAACATGTTCGCCCCCTTCTTTAATATTCCCAGCCGCCTATACAGCTACAACTTCTTTGATTTCGGGGATTTCCTGCTTCAGTATCCGCTCAATGCCCATCTTCAGGGTCATCGTCGCCATGGCGCAGCCGCCGCAGGCGCCGGTCAGCCTTACCCTGACCACGCTGTCATCAACACTAACCAGCTCCACGTTGCCCCCGTCCCTCATCAGGGCGGGACGCACCTTGTTCAGTACCTCTTCTACCTTATCTTTTGTTACCGCCATTACAGCCTCCGTTATCCAAGCATATTTACCTGTTTCCAGCTTATCATGACAGGGCAGGCTTGTCAAAGTGAGACCTCACCCCCCACAAGCCCTAGACTTTCCGCCGGAAAGGGGTTAAAATAAAAGTGATGACAGGTCTTCCGGGAAGATAAAATGCAACCAGCAACTGCCGTTTATTATTGCTCAAAAGAAGCACTGGAAATTAAGTAAGCCAGTGCTTCTTAGGTTAAGGAGGCGTAAAAGATGCAATCAAGCCTCATCGGGAAGATTGAAAAGGCGAAACGCTATGCCCAGGAGCCTGACCGGATTACGTTCTCCGAGCTGTCAGTGAAATTCCGTGGTGAGAACAGCGACCACGATACCGGCTACAGGGACGGGGGATGGTACTGCTCCTGCCATTTCTTCTCAGTATGGCGAACCTGCAGCCATACCATGGCACTCCAGAGAATACTGGGCAAGATGCTCCCTGAAGAGGCGCTGACTGCCCCGGTAAACGGTAACGACCTCTAGCCACCGAATGAACCCGGCAGAGGCAATAGATGTCCTGCTATCTACGCCATTTGAAAGACATCCTGGGGGAAGCCGGGATTGATGTCACCCCCGCCAACAGGAAAGAGATTGACCGGGCTATCCACCAGATTGCCGGCACGAGCTATAAAGACTGCCCGGCGACCTGGAAATGGCTGAAGCAGCGGCTTGCTGACGATGAGCAGAGGCAGCAGCTAATAAGCCGGCTGCAATCAGACCTCAGGAGTGAAGTATGAACTTTGTTGATAAGCTGGTCGGTGCCGCCCGCCGGAACAATAGCCTGCTCTGTATCGGGCTTGACCCTGACCCGGGGCTGATGCCCAGCCGGGTCAAGCTCTTTGAGTTCAACCGGGCAATCGTTGAGGCTACGGCAGACCTCGTCTGCGCCTACAAGCTCAACTTCGCTTTCTATGAGGCTCTGAACGCCGAAGGTCTTGACGCCCTGAAGCGGACCATCAAACAGGTGCCGGACTACGTCCCGGTAATCGGGGACGCCAAACGGGGCGACATCGGCAATACCGCCAGGGCTTACGCCCGGGCTATATTTGATAACCTTAACTTTGATGCGGCTACGGTAAACCCCTATATGGGCTACGATTCGGTAGAGCCGTTTATCACACATCAAGATAAGGGGGTCTTCATCCTCTGCCGGACATCCAACCCCGGCTCCGGCGACTTCCAGTCCCTCCGCTGCGAGGCGGGATACGGGCCTCTCCCCCTCTATGAGATAGTCGCCGCAAAAGCCAGGCAGTGGAACACGCACGGCAACATCGGGCTGGTAGTCGGCGCCACCTACCCCGACGAGCTGAAAATCATACGCAGCAACCACCCGTCTATGCCAATCCTGATACCCGGCATCGGCGCCCAGGGCGGCGACCTTGCCTCCGCCGTCCGCTACGGGGTTGACAGCAAGGGAGAGAGGGCGCTTATCAACTCGTCACGGCAGATAATATACGCCTCCCAGGGAAAGGACTTCGCCCAGGCGGCACGGAAGGTCGCTGCCGAGCTCCGGGAGCAGATTAACTACTACTGCACTACCCGCGCCTCGACATAGAAATGGAGATAAGGCTGGGTGACGTCGTCCGCCTCAGGAAGCAACACCCCTGCGGCAATGACGAGTGGGAGGTGGTACGGGTCGGGGCAGACATACGTATCAGGTGCCTCAAATGCCAGCGCTATATCCTCCTTGCCCGCAGCGCCTTTGAACGCCGGGTCAAAGCCTTAGTCTCCAGGGGAGAAAACCAGCCTGATGCCAGATAAGATAGCCCTGATAGATTTTGGCAAATGCCACCCGGAAAAGTGCGACAAGGGAATCTGCGCCGCAGCGCTTGCCTGCTCCCACAGGCTGCTCCGGCAGGAAGCCCCCTGCGAGATACCCATGCCCGACCCGTCCCTCTGCCGGGGCTGCGCCGATTGTGTCCGGGCCTGCCCGCAGAAGGCAATTAAAATAGCCAGGGTGTGATAAGATGACCCGCCGGATTATGCTGATTGACCTGGACGCCTTCTTCGTCTCGGTGGAGCAGGTGCTCAACCCCAAGCTCAGGGGCAAGATGGTGGTCGTCGGTGGCAGACCCGACCGCCGGGGCGTCGTCGCCTCCGCCTCCTACGAAGCCAGAGCCTTCGGGCTGCACGCCGGCATGCCCCTTGCCACCGCCAGCCGCCTCTGCCCGCAGGCTATCTTCATACCGGGCAGCTTCAGCAGGTACCGGGACGCATCGCAGAAGTTTATGGCTGTCCTGGCTGATTTCTCGCCGTTCCTGGAGCCGGTAAGCCTGGACGAAGCCTACCTGGATGTCACCGGCTTTGAATCCATCCACGGCTCTATCTACCGGATGGCGGTAAATATCCGGCAGCGCATCAAGGACGAGCTGGGGCTGCCCGCCTCGGCAGGCATTGCCAGCTGCAAGGTGGTCGCCAAGATTGCCGCCGAGCTGGCAAAGCCCGACGGCCTGCTGGAGGTAGCCGCCGGCGACGAGCGCTCTTTCCTGACGCCACTGCCCGTCTCCAGGCTGCCCGGCGTCGGCAAGAAGACGGGGCGGATTCTAGCCAGCCTGGGGGTCAAGACCATAGGCGAACTATCGGCAATGCCCCCGGGCGTCCTGAAAAGCCATCTCGGTGCCTCTGGTGAGCTTCTGCAACGCCACGCCGGGGGTATTGACAGCCGGGAGGTTGAGTCGCCGGGCGCAGCCAGGTCCATCAGCCGGGAGACTACTTTTGGCGAGGATACCCGTGACCGCACCCTGCTGGAGGCGACCCTGCGCTATCTCAGCGAGCGGGTCGGCGCCGACCTGCGCCGACAAGAGAGGCAGGCGAGATGCGTCGCCATCAAGCTCCGCTATGCCGATTTCACCACCATCACCCGCCAGCAGACCCTGAGCCAGGCTACCGATAGCGACCAGACCATCTTTGACACCGGACTGGCGCTGCTAGGCAGAGAGCTACGCGGGGAAAAGCGGATGGTACGCCTCATCGGCAGTGGGGTATCAAGCCTGTCACCGGGCAGGCAGTTGGACATGCTGGACTCGCCAATCCAGCGGCGGGAAAGGCTGAGCAGAGCCATTGACCGCATCCGCGATAAGTACGGCTTCTCCGCCATCCAGACCGGCAGAACACTGCTCCTCAAGGACATCTTCCCCGGAACCGGTGACGGCTACACCCTCCACACGCCGAGCCTGTCTCGCTGATGCGGCTACTCCATATCCAGCAGCCTTTTCTCGCCCTGTATCTTCTGGATGTCGGTTATGTCCTGCGAGACCTCAAGCGTGCCGAGATACCTGCCCGCCCCGTCCCTCACCGGAAAGTATCGGATATATATCTTGCGCCCCTTCAGGTCAATCCAGAACTCAGCCGCATCTCTTTTGCCGGACTTCAGGTCGCCCACCACCTGCTGCACTTTATGCAGGCTTTTCTGCGGATGGCAGTCCTGCACCTTCCTGCCGATTACTGCCGGACTCCGCTTGAATATGCGGTCATCACCCCGGCTG
>CAYUBP010000123.1:0-4893 GCA_964443115.1 uncultured Dehalococcoidales bacterium
CTCTTTCCCTACACGACGCTCTTCCGATCTCTGCCCCCTGCCGGTGGTGGTTGACCCCCGCCACGCCGCCGGGCGCCGTGAGTATGTCATCCCTCTGTCAAAAGGCGCTGTAGCCGTCGGCGCCGACGGCATACTGGTTGAGGTGCACCACGACCCGCTCCACGCCCTCTCCGACGGCATGCAGTCCCTCTACCCGGAGCAGTTTAGGCAGCTAATGGAAGAGGTAAAGCTTCTGGAATAAGCAGAGCCTATGAGATAATTGAGGCGAAGGGACTTCTTAGAAAGCAAGCAACCCATTCCCCTGGCCCCCTTCCCCTCGGCAAGAAGGCTGCCTCAAAAGTCATTCTGAGGAGCGAAGCGACGAAGAATCTGGGGCGGTGAGGTCTTCCGCCATGTTCAGGATGACAATAAAAAGGCACTTTTATGGCAAAGCTCCTGGCAAGGGGAAGGAGATTAAGGGGGTAGGGTTTTAGATTAGGGGTATTTAAGAGGGCTTCGCCCCTCTTTTAAAAAATCTTTCCCCCTTCCCTTTGGTAAAGGGAAGGGGGCAGGGGGATAGAATTTGGGTAAAAATCTGCCAGATACCAAGGGATATTTCGGGGAATACGGGGGGCGGTTTGTGCCGGAGACGCTGATACCGGCGCTTGAAGAGCTTGCCGCCGCCTATAATGAAGCTAAAGCTGACCCTGCCTTCTGGGCGGAGTTTGAGAGGCTATCCCGTGACTACTCGGGAAGACCGACGCCTTTATACCTGGCGGAAAGGCTGACGGAGCAGTCCGGCGGCGCCCGGATTTTTCTAAAGCGGGAAGACCTTGCCCATACCGGCGCCCACAAGATTAATAACGCCCTGGGGCAGGGGCTGCTCGCCCGGAAAATGGGAAAGCGGAGAATTATCGCCGAGACCGGCGCCGGTCAGCACGGCGTGGCGACGGCGGCGGTATGCGCCATGCTGGGGCTGGATTGTGTTGTCTACATGGGCGAAGAGGACATACGCCGCCAGTCGCTTAATGTCTTCCGGATGAAGCTGGCGGGTGCCGAGGTGAGGCCGGTAGCCAGCGGCAGCCGGACGCTCAAGGATGCCATCAACGAGGCGATACGGGACTGGGTGACCAACTGCCAGAGCACCCACTACCTGCTGGGCTCCGTAGTGGGGCCTCATCCCTACCCGATGATGGTGCGAGACTTCCAGTCCGTAATCGGCAGGGAAGCCCGGCAGCAGATACTGGACAGGCTGGAACGCCTGCCGGACTACATAATCGCCTGCGTTGGCGGCGGCAGCAACGCCATCGGCATATTTTACCCCTTCCTGAACGATAAGGAGGTCAAGCTTATCGGAGTGGAGGCTGCCGGACGGGGGCTGGATACCGGCAAGCACGCCGCCTCGCTGGCGGCGGGCAGGGTAGGCGTGCTCCACGGGGCGAAGTCCTACCTTTTGCAGGACGGCAGCGGCCAAATCCGGGAGACACACAGCATCTCCGCTGGACTTGACTACCCCGGCGTTGGCCCCGAGCACAGCTACCTTAAAGATACGGGGCGCGCCATCTACGTTGCAGTCAGCGACGGGGAGGCACTGGACGGCTTCCAGCTACTGTGCCGGACAGAGGGCATTACTCCTGCCCTGGAGCCAGCCCACGCCATATTCCACGCCGTCCGGCTGGCAGGTTCTTTAAGCCGGGAGCAGGTCATCCTGGTCAACCTCAGCGGGCGGGGGGACAAGGACATGGACATCGTGGCTGAGGCACTGGAGGCGAAGCCATGAGCCGCATCGCCTCTGTCTTCAAGCCGGGCCACAAGGCCCTCATCGCCTATGTTACCGTAGGCTATCCCAGTGTTGACGCCACGCTGGAGGTTGTGCCTCTCCTTGCCGAAAGCGGCTGCGACATCGTGGAGCTGGGGATTCCCTTCTCCGACCCCCTGGCTGACGGCGCTACAATACAGAAAGCCAGCTTCCACGCCCTCGCAAACGGCGTTACCCCGGGGCTCTGCCTGGAGGTCGCCCGGCAGCTAAGCCGGACTGGTATACCCTTGGTGTTCATGACCTACTTCAATCCGGTGTATAGCTACGGCATGGAAAAGTTCTGCCATGCCTGTGCCGGCTCGGGTGTTGACGGCCTGATTATCCCCGACCTGCCCCCGGAGGAGGGGACGACCCTTGAGGCTACCACCCGGGCTCAGGGGCTTGACCTCATCTATCTGCTGGCGCCCACCAGCACCGGGGAGCGCATTAGATTAGTTGCTGAGAAGTCCCGGGGGTTCATCTACCTGGTCTCGGTGACCGGCGTCACCGGAGCCAGGGACACCCTGCCCGAAAGCCTGCCGGCGTTCGTCGCCCGGGTCAAGAAGACAGCCACACAGCCCCTCTGCGTAGGTTTCGGCATCTCCACACCGGAGCAGGCGAGGCAGGTAGCACAGGTTGCCGACGGCGTGATTGTCGGCAGCCGGATAATCCAGCTCATGGAGACCGGGGACAGCCTCCAGCCGGTCGCCAGTCTTGTATCCGGGCTAAGACACGCCCTGGACGAGCCATATTGACCCCATCCCCGGGGATAGGGTCAGATGTGCTATAATTAGGCAATAACTCAGGAAACGGTGAGATGGTTGAAGAAGACAGGCAGATAAAGGACAGGCTGCTCGCCGATTTGCGTGAGCGCCGGGAGAAAATCAGGAATATGGGGGGAAGGGACGGCGTGGAGAAGCAGAAGGAGCGGGGCAAGCTGACGGCGCGCGAGCGCATTGACCGGCTGCTGGACAAGGGGACGTTCCATGAAATTGCCATGTTCGCCGGGAGCCGCGGCGCCTCCGCCGACGGGGGTAAAGCCGGCGTACCGGCGGATGCCGTCATTACCGGATACGGCAGGATTAACGGCAGAAAGGTCTACATCTTCTCCCAAGACTTCACCAGCATGGGAGGCACACTCTCCGAAATCCACGCCCGCAAGGTCTGCAACCTCATTGACAGCGCCGCCAATAACGGCTGCCCCATCATCGGCATAAACGATTCGGGGGGAGCCCGGATTCAGGACGGCGTGGACGCACTCGCAGGATACGGGCAGATATTCTACCGGAACACGATGGCTTCAGGCATCGTGCCCCAGATATGCGCCATCATCGGCCCTTGCGCCGGCGGCGCGGTATACTCGCCGGCGCTTATGGACTTCATCTTCATGGTCAAGAAGATAAGCTACGCCTTTATTACCGGGCCCAGGGTAGTCAGGGCGGTCATGGGTAAAGATATTGGCGAGGAGGAGCTGGGCGGCGCCATCGTGGCCCAGAGAAAAGCCGGCGTTGTCTGTCGCTCCGAGGACAGCGAAGACGAGTGCCTGGACAGCATACGGGAGCTGCTCGGCTACCTGCCGTCAAGCAACCGGGACAAGCCGCCGCGGGTGGACTGGGGCGATGCTCCGGACAGGACAGACCCGGAGCTATTTGATATCGTCCCGGCAAGCCCCAGCAAGCCGTATGACATGCACCGGATAATTGAGCGGGTCTTTGACCGGAGGCAGGACGGGAAAAGCTACTTTGAGCTGTTCCCGCTGTTTGCCACCAATATCATTACCTGCTTCTCCCGTCTCAACGGCTTGCCCGTGGGCATCATCGCCAACCAGCCGATGTCCAAGGCGGGGGCGCTGGATATTGACGCCTGCGACAAGGCTTCCCGGTTCATCCGCTTCTGCGACGCCTTTAATATGCCGGTCATCAACCTGGTGGATGTCCCGGGGTACCTGCCGGGGACTGACCAGGAGTGGGGCGGAATCATACGGCACGGCGCCAAGATGCTCTACGCCTATTCCGAGGCAACGGTGCCCAAGATAACCCTGACCATCAGGAAAGCCTACGGCGGCTCCTATCTCGGCATGTGCAGCAAAGACCTGGGGGCGGACGCCGTGCTCTGCTGGCCCACCACCGAGCTGGCGGTCATGGGACCGGAGGGAGCGGCGGCGGTAATCTTCAGGAAGGAACTAGAGGCAGCCTCCGACCCCGCCCGTCTGATGCAGGAGAAGGTAAAGGAGTACCGCGCCGCCTTCGCCAACCCTTACCGCGCCGCCCGGCACCTGCATGTTGACGATGTCATTGACCCGGCGGAGACACGCCCGCGGCTTATCGCGGCACTGGAGATGGCTTTAGATAAAAAGGAGCAGAGACCAGAGAAGAAGCACGGGGTGCCCCCGACCTAAGGTAACCTATCCCTCCTAACCCCCTTCCCTTGATGAAGGGAATGGGGAATAAAAAATAAAGAGAGGGAACTCCCCCTCTCTTAGGCTCACCCCATCAGGGAGAGAGATGTGAGTATGAAAAGAATCTTTATTCTACTTGCGCTGGCACCCCTTATATTTGCCCTCTCCTTGATTACGGCATGTCCTGGCGAGGCTGAAAACAATTTCGAAATCCGCCTGGCAGATTCCGACGAACTGGTTCTGTCCCAGGAGCATGTCAAGGCTTATTATCCCGCCGAGCATGCTATTGAGCTTAACGAGAGCGGTATAGAAAAGTGGAATTCCTTTCAAACATATACCGCCGAACCCAAGCTGGCACAGAGTCTCTACCTCAAGGATTTTGTCCTGAAAATCAATGGCACGGATGCCGCCCGCGGAGTATTTTACTCCATGGCTTCCTCATCAAGCTACCGTGGACTGGCAATAGTTGAGGCCCTGGGGCGTTTAGACAGCGAGCACGCCAAGCTATGGTTCATATCCGATTACCCCAGTGGTTCTCTCGGGACAGAATACGACCATCTGGATTCAAAGCTGGCCGAGGTGTTTGAGGGATTGAATCTCGCACATTAGGGGGATAGGGTTCACATAATGAGAACCATAGAGTCCCGTGAAATAACCGGCACTGTCTCCCGCCTGTTCCAGGAAGCCAATTTCTTCCTGCCGGAGGATGTCCTGGCTG
>CAYUBP010000124.1:0-4860 GCA_964443115.1 uncultured Dehalococcoidales bacterium
GAAGTCCTCGGCGTTGATAGAAACGCCACCGATGAGGATATAAGGAAAGCCTTCCGCAAGCTTGCCTTCAAGTACCACCCCGACCATAACCACGGGGACGGGGCGGAGGACAAGTTCAAGGAGATTAACGAGGCGTACCAGATGCTCTCCGACCCGGACAAGCGTGCTCATTATGACCGCTTCGGACATGCGGGGACGGAGGGAGTCTTCGGGCAGGACTTCGGAGGGTTTGAGTTCGGTGGTCTGGGCGATATCTTTGATATTTTCTTTGGCGGGACGGCCACCGCCACCCGGAATGCCCCCCGGCGGGGGACTGACCTCCACTTCCAGACTACCATCACCTTTGAAGAGGCAGCCTTCGGCTGCGAACGGGAGATAAGTATATCCCGCACCGAGAACTGCTCGGCGTGCGACGGCACGGGTGCCAGACCGGGCACCGAGCCTGTCCGGTGCCCCGGTTGTAACGGCACCGGCCAGGTACGCCACACCCGCCAGACACTCTTTGGCCGCTTCGTTAACACCACCGTGTGCAACCAGTGCCACGGCGAGGGCAAAATCATCGCCGAGCCCTGCCCCGAGTGCCGGGGCAGCGGCAGGAGAAAGCACCAGCGCAATATCAACATCAAGGTCCCCGCCGGCGTGAACAGCGGCACCCAGATATGCCTGAGCGGCGAGGGAGACGCCGGTGCCAGAGGCGGCCCCGCCGGTAATCTCTACGTTACGGTCTCAGTACGGGAGCATGAGTTCTTCACCCGGGAGGGGAATGATATCCACTACAAGCTCCAGGTCAACTTCGCCCAGGCTGCCCTTGGCGCCGAGATTGAGGTGCCCACCATTGACGGCAAGACCAGCCTGAAGGTTCCCCCCGGCAGCCAGACGGGCGCCGTCTTCCGGCTTAAAGGCAAGGGCTTCCCCCACCTGCGCCGCAGCGGGCGCGGCGACGAGATGGTGACGCTCTTTGTCGCCACTCCCCAGTCGCTAAGCAAGAGACAGAAGGAGTTGCTCCGCGAGCTGGCGGATAGCCTGGGCTAGAGCTAGTGCTGCTGTCGCCGGAAGAAAGAGAGAAGGCTCCACTTCCGCCCGGCCAGCTCATGACCGGCGTTGCCTGCCATGAAATCTTTGGCTGCCTGCCGGGGGTCAAGACCGCGATAGAGCACGTGGTACATCTTCTCGGTAATGGGCATCTCCAGCCCCAGCTGCTGGGCTAGCTCCCAGGCGGCGCCGGTGGTGGCAACCCCCTCGGCAACACCATCCATGGAGCGGCTGATTTCATCCAGCGACCGCCCCTTGGTAAGCTCCACACCCACGTAGTGGTTACGGCTCAGCGGGCTGGCGCAGGTGGCGACCAGGTCGCCCAGACCCGCCAGACCGGAAAGGGTGAGCGGATTTGCTCCCAGGGCGACTGCCAGAGCCGCAATCTCGGTCAGCCCCCGGGTGATGAAAGCCGCCTTGGCATTGTCGCCGTAGCCCAGCCCGTCAGCAATGCCCGCCCCCAGAGCGATGATGTTCTTCAGGGCACCCCCCATCTCCACGCCGATGACATCGGTATTGGTATAGACACAGAGCTTGGGAGTGCTGAGCAGCCTCTGGGCTTTACGGGCGATGTTCTGCTCCTCAGCAGCGATTACCGTCGCCGCCGGCAGGTCATTCATTATCTCGCGGGCAAGGTTGGGACCGGAGATGACGCAGATATTGGGGCGGAAGGCGGGCTCAATTACCTCGCCCATAACCTGAGACATGCGTTTATTGGTGCCAAGCTCCAGCCCCTTGGCGGCGCTTATTATAAGCATACCCCGCTTAATGTTGCCGGCGACCAGCATCATGTTCTGCCGCATGGTCTGGGACGGCACCGCCATAATGACGGCATCCACGGCGGATAAAGCCTCGCCGAGGGAACTGGTAACCGATAGCTGCGGGGGGAAGGGTATACCCGAGGAACCGTTAGGCCCGCTGTTCCTCAGCTCAACGGCCTCCTGCTCCGTCCGCGCCCACAGCCTGACCTGAAGGTTTTTATGAGCCAGCACCAGCCCCAGGGTTATCCCCCAGGAAGTAGTACCGATGATAGCAACCTTGGGCATATCTTACCCGGCGTCTCCTCAGTCCTGGGCTAATCCCGCCTCTCGGCGCTTTCGCCCAGCTTGCGCTCCTTACCGGACAGCAAACGGGCAATATTGTCCCGGTGCATCACAATGACCAGTACCGCCCCCAGCACGGCATAACCCAGATACTCAACCGGGAACCCTTCCATAATAGTTAACGGCGCCAGTATGGCAAAGGTGCCGACAATGCCGGCGATTGAACCCAGTGACACGTACCTGGTCAGGGCTGAACCGATAACGAAAACCTCGCCGCCGAATATGGCTGCCGGCGGGAATAACGCCACCAGCCCGCCGAAGAAGGTGACCACCCCCCTCCCCCCGCGAAACTTCAGGAATACGGGCCAGATATGTCCGGCGACGGCTGCCAGCGCTGCCAGACACTGGGCAAAGAGCGCCCCCAGAGCGAAACCACCCACCTCCAGATAGTCCCCGCCGACTATCAGCCGGGCAAAAACCACTGCCAGCGCCCCTTTTGCCAAGTCCAGGGCAAAGACTATTATCGCCGCCTTCTTACCCGCCGTCCGCAGGACATTGGCCATCCCCATCTTGCCGCTGCCATACTGCCTGACATCCACCTTGGCCATCCGCCGGCTGATAATGACACCGAAGGGAACAGAACCCAGGAGATAGCCGATAACCGCTACGGCAACAAGCTTGGCAATTATCATGACTCCTCCCTGGACTTAAAGACTAACCGGAGCGGGCTGCCGGTAAAGCCAAAAGCCTCCCGCAGCCTGTTCTCCAGATAGCGGCGGTAGGAGAAATGCACCAGACGGGGGTCGTTGACAAAGAAGGCGAATGTCGGCGGACTTGCCCCGGTCTGAGCTGCGGATAGGACCTTAAGCTGCCTGGTGCCAATCCGGGGCGGGCTGTGCGCCGTCACCGCCTGCTGGACTACGTCACTGACCATATCCGCCGGCAGCCGCCTTGCCCTCTCCTCATAGACCTGGTACGCCCGGGGAATAACCCGGTCAACGCCCTGCCCCAGCCTGGCTGAGGTATACAGCACTGGCGCGTAAGACAGGAACTTGAGCTGGCGCCTTATCTCCCTGTCATAGCTGACTTCCCTCTGGTCTTTGACCAGGTCCCACTTATTGACCACCAGCACAATCCCCCTCTCCGCCCGCTGAATGTAGCCGGCGATATGCGCGTCCTGGGCAGTAACCAGAGCGGTGGCATCAAGGACGAGCAGCACCACATCCGCACGGTCAATCGCCCTCAGGGCGCGGATTACACTGTAGCGCTCCACGCCCCCCAGCTTGCCGGGCCGCCGGATACCGCCAGTATCAATAAGTAGCACACTCCGCCCCCCAAAGTCAAATAGTGTATCTACGGCATCGCGGGTCGTCCCCGGCGTGGCGTCAACAATCGCCCGCTCCTCGCCGACGATGGCATTAAGCAGCGTTGACTTGCCGACGTTGGGCCTGCCGGCAATCGCCAGCTTCATCCCCCCGGGCTCAGCCTCAACCGCCTTCCCCCCGGGCAGCAGGGCGATAATCCTGTCCAGCAACTCGCTCATGCCCCGCCCGTGATAGCCGCTCGCCGCCAGCGGCTCCCCCAGCCCCAGCGCATGGAACTCGGCTACCGCCGCCTCTAGCCGGGGGTTATCCGCCTTGTTCGCCACCAGCACCACCGGCTTGTTCGCCCGGCGCAGCATATCGGCAATATCCATGTCGGCGGGGAGCATGCCGTCTTTAGCATCAACGACAAAGATGATAACATCGGCATCGGCGACGGCGAGCCTCACCTGCTCCCCCACCTCCTGGCTGATAGCCGACTCCGGCCTCAGCTCCAGACCGCCGGTATCCACCAGTGTGAACTCCGCCCCCTGCCAGGAGACGGCGGCAAAGATGCGGTCGCGGGTGGTGCCGGGAAGGTCTTCAACAATGGCAATCCGCTTGCCCGCCAGCCGGTTCAGGAGCGTGGACTTGCCCACATTCTGCCTGCCGACGATAGCCACCATAGACTTAGACATTTTAGTGACCCTATCCCCTTAGTCCCCTTCCCCTTGTTAAGGGGAAGGGGAAGATATTTTTATAGAAGAGGGCTCCGCCCTCTTAAACACCCATAAACCGCTATTTCTTATCATCTATTAACAATGAGCCAGTCTATTGCTGCCCCCTCTTCGTCTTCGAGACGGCAAGCTTTCCCTTGGCGATGTAACCATCTTGCCACCCGCTGCAATTGGGGAACTGTTTTGAGATACTGTTCGAAAATAGGAGGCGTCATTACAGTCAGATGCCCGATTGGAGCCAGCCAAGCGCGTTTTATTGCTTCTTCGGGGTTTATCCAAAACCGGTCATCACCCGGCGGCTCAAGTTTAGGGCTATCAACGATGGTTGCCCTGGCATAAATGCCTGCTTCCTACCCCGACTGTCCTATATAAAGTGTGTCTCCACGTTTTGCCTGCTTAACAACCGTCCAACTCATCTCACCAAGCTCATTGTGATAGAAATTCAGGGCGTCTTGTAACCTATAAACATTAGGGTTTGATTTGGTTAGGTAGTAGCTCATCTGCTTACCTCCTTCGCCTAGGTTTAAGGAGCGTGGGCCTCTTCGCCTGCTAGTAGGGAGTGGAAATTTATTCCAGAGGGGCTAATGCCCCTCTATTATTTCCTCCCCCCTTCCTTTACAAAGGAAGGGGGGACAGGGGGGATGGATTTCACCCCAATATATATCCTTTATGGTCGGGGGGCTGGGGAAACTTGGGCTTCTCTTCCCTGGGAGGCGGAGGCGGCTTTACCACCGTCAGCTCACTTGC
>CAYUBP010000125.1:0-4724 GCA_964443115.1 uncultured Dehalococcoidales bacterium
AGATTTCAATTCCTGAGGCTAAACGGTACCTCAAGGAAAAGGGGATACCGGTAAGCAACCAGGCGCTGTTCTTTAACAAACATAACTAAATCAAGTCTTGTCATCCGAGAAAGGAGAAGGAAATGGTACAGACCAAAACCCCCCGGACTCAAGGAGCCACAGACAACAACCCGTTTGAGCTTGTGAAGAGACAGGTAGACAGGTGCGCCGAAATTCTGAAGCTTGACTCTGGAGTAACCGCTATGCTGAAGAGCCCGAGGCGTGAGTTCCACGTGTCCCTGCCGGTACGCATGGACGACGGGTCAGTTAAGGTGTTTCAGGGCTTCAGGGTCCAGTACAACGATGCCCGCGGTATCGGCAAGGGCGGCATACGTTTCCACCCTGACGAGACCATTGATACCGTACGCGCCCTGGCAGCCTGGATGACCTGGAAGTGCTCCCTGCTGGACCTGCCTCTCGGCGGAGCCAAGGGCGGTATAATCTGTAATCCCAAGGAGATGTCTGCCGGCGAGCTGGAGCGCCTGAGCCGTGCCTATGTAAGAAGCGTGTACCAGTTTATTGGACCCGATAAGGATGTCCCTGCGCCGGATGTCTATACCAACCCGCAGATAATGGCGTGGATGATGGATGAGTACTGCGCTATCATGGGGAAACCGCAGTTCGGTGTGATTACTGGCAAGCCGCTATGTATCGGCGGGTCTCCCGGCAGGAGCGACGCCACGGCACGCGGTGGCATGTATACCATCCGCGAAGCCGCCAGAGCGCTGGGAATAGACCTCGGGAAAGCTACCGTCGCCATCCAGGGTTACGGTAACGCCGGCTACTATGCAGCCCGTCTCTGCCAGGAGATGTTCGGGTGCAAGGTTGTCGCCGCCTGCGATAGCAAGGGCGGGATAATCAGTGAAGCCGGCATTGACCCGGTGGAGGCTCTTGAGTGCAAGAGCGCCAGCGGGTCGGTATGCAACCTCCCCGGCGTGCGGCAGGTGACCAACGGAGAAGTCCTGTCTCTGGACGTGGACATCCTGATACCAGCTGCCGTTGAAAACGTGATTACCGCCAGCAACGCCGACAGCATAAAAGCCAGGATAGTCGCCGAGCTAGCCAATGGGCCCACCACCCCCGAAGCCGATGATATCCTCTATGCCAACGGTGTTCACGTAATACCTGACTTCCTGTGCAACGCCGGCGGGGTGACCGTATCCTACTTTGAGATGGTGCAGAATGCCTCCATGTACTACTGGGATGAAGCCGAGGTCTACGATAAGCTGGACAAGCGAATCAGCGCCGCTTACCACTCGGTGCTGAACACCAGCCGTAATTACAAAATTGATATGCGCCAGGCGGCCTATCTATTAGCCGTAAGCCGTGTCGTAGAGGCTATGAAAACCAGGGGGTGGGTCTAGCCCCTCCCGTTCCGGAAGTTATTCAGGAGGTGAGAAGAGACTATGAGAGAGACTGCCGGAAAACAGCCCGTAACCACCGGGTGGACTTGCTCACACTACGAAAAGGACTTTTCAGGATACTGCGAGGGCTGCAATCAGAGAGCGGACTGCATGCTGCAGACAATCCTGCACAAGATGGAATCGCTGGAGGCGAAAGTTGCGGCACTGACCGGCGCCGGTAGTTAACCAGCATCGCGGGGTCAAGGTCGCTCAGTAGAATCAAACAATCGCCCCGGGTTCCTAAAAGTGAATTAGTGAATTTTTCACCCCACAGGGGGACCAATAATCCCCCGTCCTCTGCTGGATAAATAGGGGATGAGAAAATTTTTCTCATCCCCTTTAAAATTGGCACGAGAAAGACCAATAGTGCCAGGTGAGACTCAGGCAAAAACCCATTGCTTAATTGGCGCCAAGGGTATATGATAATAGACGCCCTGTTACTTTACAGGGGTCTTTGCGCCGGGTCATCCCGGGAAAATATTCTGCCGAGGTAGTGACAATGTCCACAGAACTGGTCCACATAGGTTTTGGTAACATTGTTGCCATGAACAGGGTCATTGCGGTTGCTTCGCCAAACTCAGCACCCACCAAGCGCACCATCCAGGAAGGACGAAACAAAGGGCTGCTGGTAGACATGACCAGCGGCAGAAGGACCAAGGCGGTCATCTTCACCGATAGTGGCCACATTGTCCTGGCGGCACTCTCCCCCGAGACCATTGCCGGCAGGCTCCTGGCAAGCCGGACGGACTCACCGTCAAAGCCAGAGCAGAGTGATGAGAAATCCGAACTCCAGGCGGCAATTTAGGGTGCCACCCCTGCTAATAGTCATCTCCGGCCCGTCAGGAGCCGGCAAGGATGCGGTCTTAAGCCAGCTCAAGGAGTCCGGCTACCCCGCCCGGTTTATTACAACAGTAACCACCCGGCGTAGGCGGAACCAGGAAAGGGACAGCGTTGACTACCACTTCGTGTCAACGGTGCGCTTTCAGGAGATGGTAGAGCATGGTGAGCTACTGGAGTGGGCAGAGGTATACGACAACCGGTACGGTATTCCCAGGCAGCCGGTCAAACAAGCACTGGATAGCGGGCAGGATGTTATTGTCAGGGTTGACATCCAGGGGGCAGCTACCATCAGGAAAATACTGCCCCAGGCAGTGCTCATCTTTCTGATGCCCGGGTCGCTGGAGGAGCTAGCTTACAGGCTGCGGGCACGCAATACCGAAGCACCCTCTGACCTGACACTGCGCCTGGAGACTGCCGAAGAAGAAATAAAGCAGCTTCCCCTGTTTGACTACGTGGTATGGAACCGACAGGGTGAGATTGAGGCGGCGGCATCCCGGATTCAGGCTATTATCACGGCTGAGAAGTGCCGCGTAACCCCTCGCCAGGTAACGCTATAGCTAACCCACCAGCTTAAACAGCGAGGCAAAGAGGTAACCCAGCACACCGCATACAGGAAAGGTAAGCACCCAGGCAACAACAATGTTGCCCGCCACGCCCCAGCGCACCGCGGAAAGCCGCCGGGTAGCACCCACGCCGACGATAGCCGAGTTTATGCAATGGGTGGTGCTGACCGGTATGCCGAATGCGGACGCCAGCAAGATAGAGATTGCCCCCGAGGTCTCGGCGGCAAACCCATTCACCGGCTCCAGCTTGGTAAGCTTGAAACCCATGGTACGGATTATCCGCCAGCCACCCACGGCAGTCCCCAGCCCCATGACCGTGCCGCAGAGCAGCATAATCCAGATAGGCACGGAAAATTGCGCCATGGCACCACCCAGCACCAGCGACAGGGCAAAGACCCCCATGAACTTCTGCCCGTCATTTGAACCGTGGCTGAACGCCATAAAAGCCGCTGACAGTATCTGGAGCCGGCTGAAGGTCTTGCGCACGGTGGATGGGCCGGTACGGCGGAATAGCCAGTAGAGAATGGTCATCACCAACACAGCCAGGGAGAAACCAAGGATGGTGGAGATGCCAAGACCGATAAGCACCTTCTGCCAGCCTTCCCAGAGCAGCACCGAGGGACCGGCAACAGCCAGCCCGGCGCCGGCGAGGCCGGCGACAAGCTCATGGCTCTCGCTGGTGGGTATGCCAAAATGCCAAGCGACCAGGCTCCACAGCACAATGGTAACCATCGCCGCAGCCACCACCGGCAGGGTGATAACCTCGGGGCTGACAATGCCCTTACCAATAGTGGCAGCCACCGCGGTTCCGGTCACCAGCGCCCCCACTATATTGAGGGTGGCAGCCATGACCACGGCTTGAGATGGGGAAAGGACACGCGTTGAGACAACAGTGGCAATAGCATTCGGGCTGTCCGTCCAGCCGTTGACAAACTCGGCAGCCAGAACCAGCAGCAGGACGGGCACCAGCAGAGCACTGCCATCAGGCATGCTTCAGGGCTACCCCTTCAATGACATTAGCCACATCCTCACACCGGTCAGTGGCACTCTCCAGGTGCTCGTAAATCTCGCGCCACTTGATGACGTGCGCCATGTCCGTGGAATCAGCAAAAAGCTCAGCCAGCGCTGAGCGATATACCCTGTCCGCCATGTTCTCCAGCCGGTTCAGCTCCACGCAACGCTCCATTACCCGTCTCAGGTCAGCCCCGCGACGCCGTAGCTGGGGCATCGCCTTCTCTATCTCCTCCGTCGCCTGGACAATAATATCAACCAGCTCCTTCGCCCTCTGGGTCGGCTGACTAATCCGGTATATGAGCATGGCATCCACCGCAGCGTGCATAAAATCGGTCACATCATCCATGGAGTGAGCCAGTAGTGCTATGTCCTCCCGGTCAAAGGGAGTAATAAAGGTGCGGTGGAGCTGGGCTATTATCTGGTGAGTAATTGTATCCCCCTCGTGCTCCAGCCTGGTTATCTCATCTACCTTCTGCTCAACGTCCTTCCAGTTATCAAGCAGCTCCTTCAGGACCCGAGCCACTTTTACCATATTAAGGGCGCTCTCTTCAAAGAGGTCAAAGAATTTCTCTTCTCTGGGGATAAAGGGGAACCTAGACAAGGGCAAACCTCCTCCGGGGGGAATATCCGGGAGTAAGGACTGGACGGCAGGAAAAACAACCACCCTGCCTCCTGACCGTGGCGGGAGGCATAGGAACACCACTCCCAGAACTCTTAGCTAACAAGAAACTTCCCTGGTTGACCTGCGGTTCACCACCAGTTTAGACGAGAGGAGTATAATTGTCAAGCCGAACTTAAAAGTTGACAGGACGGGGATAAGTGCGTAAAATTTCCCCAAGTTAATAATGACAACAGACTGGCAACC
>CAYUBP010000126.1:0-2882 GCA_964443115.1 uncultured Dehalococcoidales bacterium
CCTGAGAAAGTACAACCCGCTGGCGGGGGTAGCCGTGGGACTCGCCGCCCTCTCCAAGCTAACCGGCGTCCTGGCGCTGGGGGCTATCCTGCTCCATTGGCTCATTGCTGACCGCACTCACATCAAAAGGATGGCGGCGCTGACCGCTCTTATGCCGGCAACCTTCCTGGCACTGATGCCGGTGCTTGACCGGCTGGCTTCAGGGGTGTACATAAACCCCCTGGGGAAGATGTTCCTGAACCCCTTTACCCGCATCGGGAGCATGCTGCGGTTGAGCATGGGGCTGACCTTTGACAGCGCCGCCCACGAAGCTGCCAGCCGTCCCTGGGAATGGCTGCTTACCCCCCAGATGATGTTCTACCGGTATGACCCCCACTATATCGGGGGAATCAGCTTTAACGTCTGGGCGCTGATAATACCCATCTTCCTGTACATGGTCTACCGTGGGTTTAAGCGCGATAATGCCAGCCTTTTTGGCATTTGCTGGTTTGCCAGTACCTACCTGATATGGATTCCGGTAAGCCTCATCACGGAGCGGGTGAGCTTCGTCTACTACTTCTATCCAGCGGTCGGGGCTATCTGTCTCGGGCTGGCAGTGGGGCTATCTCAACTCAGCAGCCTGCGGGCGTGGGGCAAATGGGTGGTAACCGGATTCTGCCTGCTGCACGTCATTGTCTTCGTGGCTATGTCGCCGTTCGGCGCTTTCTGGACGCCGGTTGTCACGCCCGGGCCAGGCCCGTAGACCGGCGGTCATCAGGCATCAACGCCCGGCGTGGGGAAACGCTGGCAGAACTGGAGTACCTCGTCTCTTATCTGTTGCTGGACGGCTATATCGTCAATATTAGATATTATCTTAATCATCCAGGCGGCAATCTGCTTCATCTCCCCCTGCCCGAAACCGCGCGTGGTCACAGCCGGTGTGCCCAGCCTGATACCACTGGCAATGCGCGGCGGGCGCGGGTCAAACGGGATGGCGTTACGGTTAACGACGATACCAGCCACCCCCAAGGCTGCCTCCGCCTGCCGCCCGGTAACCCCGGCACCGGTGAGGTCAACCAGGACAAGGTGATTATCCGTGCCCCCGGAGACTATGCGCAAGCCCAGCCGCCGCAGTTCGGTAGCCAGAGCCAGGGCATTATCCAGCACGGCACGCTGGTAGTCCACGAAGCCGGGCTGCATCGCCTCATGGAAAGCCACCGCCTTGGCGGCAATAACATGCATCAGCGGGCCGCCCTGCATCCTGGGGAAAACGGCATCGTCAATCATCGGTGCCAGTTCCTCGCGGCAGAGGATAAAGCCGCTCCGCGGACCGCGCAGCGTCTTGTGCGTTGTTGAGGTCACCACCTCGGCATAGGGCACCGGCGTCGGGTGCAGCCCCACCGCCACCAGCCCGGCAATATGGGCAATATCAACCATAAACATGGCGCCTACCGTATTGGCAATCTGCCGCAGGCGCTCAAAATCAATAATCCTGGGGTAAGAACTTGCGCCGGCGACAATCAGCCTGGGCTTATGAGCCAGGGCAAGCCTCTCCACCTCAGGGTAGTCAATCCGCTCCGTCTCCCGGTTAACTCCGTAGGGGATGAACTTGTACGTCTTGCCCGAGAAACTCACCGGCGCACCGTGAGTGAGGTGGCCGCCGTGGGCAAGGCTCATCCCCAGCACGGTATCGCCGTACTCCAGCAGGGCAAAGTAGCTTGCCATGTTCGCCTGCGCCCCGCTGTGGGGCTGGACATTGGCATGCCCGGCATGGAAAAGCTCCTTAGCCCGCTGTATAGCCAGGCTCTCCGCAATATCCAGGTTCTCACAGCCGCCGTAGTAACGCCGCTGGGGATAGCCCTCGGCATACTTGTTGGTCAGGAAAGAACCCTCGGCTTGGATTACCGCCTTGCTGGCATAGTTCTCAGAAGCAATAAGGTTGATTGTCCCTTTTTGCCGCTCCGCCTCCAGGTCAAGGACACGGGCAATCTCGGGGTCAACCCTGCGCAAAAAATCCATCGTAAGTAGTCTATCAAGCTCAGGCTTGCGCTGTCAAATCAAATTGACTTGACATATTCGCCATGCTATCATGGTCTAAAAAGGCGAGAGATGTCAGCGCTGACCGAGCTTTGCGAAGAGATTGCCCGCTGCAAGCGGTGCGACCTGTATAAGTCCCGAACCAGAGCCGTACCCGGCGAAGGGCCGGAGAACGCCCGGATAATGTTCATCGGCGAGGCTCCGGGTTGGCACGAAGACCAGCAGGGACGCCCGTTCGTCGGCCCGGCGGGGCAGTTCCTAGAGCAACTGCTGGCTTCCATCGGGCTGAAGCGCAGCCAGGTATACATCACCAACGTGGTCAAGTCCCGCCCCGCATCCAACCGTGACCCACTGCCCACGGAAATCGCCGCCTGCCGCCCGTGGCTGGAGCGCCAGATAGAGCTTATTCACCCAAAGATGATTGTTACGCTGGGACGCTACTCCATGGCAATGTTCTTCCCGGGAAAGAGCATAAGCAAGATACACGGCACGGCCCAGAGCCGGGACGGCGTCATCTACTTCGCCATGTACCACCCGGCGGCGGCTCTCCACCAGCAGAGCCTGCGCCGTACTATAGAGGAGGACATGCTCAAGATTCCCAAGCTCCTGGACGAGGCAAAAAACATATCTGGCGAGCCTCAGCCGCAGCAGCTAAGCATGTTTTAGAGACGTATGACCAAGCCAAGATTAAAGATAATCCCCCTCGGCGGACTAAGTGAAATCGGCAAGAACATGATGGTGATGGAATATATGGATGACATCATCGTCATTGATGCCGGACTCATGTTCCCCGAAGAAGAGATGCTGGGCATTGACCTGGTAATCCCGGATATAAGCTACCTGCTGGAGCGGAAAGACAGGATAAG
>CAYUBP010000126.1:2982-4718 GCA_964443115.1 uncultured Dehalococcoidales bacterium
TTGACCTGGTAATCCCGGATATAAGCTACCTGCTGGAGCGGAAAGACAGGATAAGAGGCATTGTTATTACCCACGGGCATGAAGACCACGTGGGCGCCCTGCCCTACCTGCTGCCCCAGCTCGGCGCACCGGTCTATTCCACGAAGCTGACCCAGGGGCTAATCAAGGTCAAGCTCAAGGAACGGAAAGCACTTGAAGAGGCACAGCTCAACATAGTCCCGCCCGGTGGGGAGGTTACCCTGGGCAGGTTCCGGGTGGAGTTCTACCCGGTGTGCCACAGCATCCCGGACGCGGTGGGGCTGATTATCTATACGCCGGTGGGCACCATCGTCCACAGCGGGGACTTCAAGCTGGACTACACGCCGGTCAACGGCAAGCCGACCGACCTCTCCCGCCTAGCCCAGCTGGGAGCGCAGGGGGTGCTGCTTCTCCTCTCCGATTCCACCTACGCCGAGCTCCCCGGCTATACTCCATCGGAAAAGGTTGTGGGCGAGACCCTTGACCATATCATTGGCAACGCCCCGGGCAGGGTGATTGTTACCACCTTTTCATCGCTGGTCTCCCGTATCCAGCAGGTCATTGATGCCGCCGCCAGGCACCAGCGGCGGGTATTTATCGTCGGGCACAGCATGACTGATACCTCCCGGATGGCGCTGGAGCTGGGCAACATCACTCACCCCCCCGGGCGCTAGGGCAGGCTGGATGAAGCCCGCGGCCTGGACAAGAACAAGGTCGTCTTTGTTACCACCGGCAGCCAGGGAGAGCCGACATCAGCCCTCGTCCGCATGGTCAACGGGGACCACCGCCAACTGCGCATAGTCCACGGGGACACCGTGGTCATCTCGGCTACCCCCATCCCGGGCAACGAATCGCTCATCAATACCACGGTGGACAACCTCTTCAAGCAGGGTGCCCACGTATTCTACACCAAGGTGGCACCCGTCCACGTCCACGGGCACGGCAGCCAGGAAGAGCTCAAGCTGCTGCTGAACCTGGTCAAACCCAAGTTTTTCATGCCCATCCACGGCGAGTACCGCCACCTGAGTCTCCATGCCAGCTTAGCCGAATCGGTGGGCATCCCCAAGGATAATATCTTCGTGCTGGAGGATGGCAACGTCTTTGAGCTTAGCCCGCAGGGAGGCAGGATAGCCGGCAAGGTCGCCTCGGGCAATGTTTACGTTGACGGGCTCAGTGTCGGCGACATCGGCAGCGTAGTCCTCCGCAACCGCAGGATGCTGTCACGGGATGGCATCGTGGTGGTAATTATCGCCATCAATAAGCAGACCGGCAAGCTGGTCGGCCGCCCCGATATCGTCTCGCGGGGCTTTGTTGATACCAGGGAGTTCAAGGACATGATAGAGGAGAGCCGTGACCTGGTTGCCCGCGTCCTTGACCACGGCGACGACCGTCTCCCTGACTGGAGTTCCGTCAACAACAAAGTAAGGGACGCCCTGAACAAGTTCTACTACGACCAGACCAAGCTCCGCCCGATGGTTCTCCCCTTCTTGGTCAAAGTTTAGCAACTATTCTATGGGTGTTTAATAGGGACTAAGCTCTTATAATTTATAAGATAAACCTCTGCCTCAACTTACCGAATAACGCGGGTGTTTAAGAGGGGTGAAACCCCTCTTCTAAAATAACTCTCCCCTTCCCCTTGACAAGGGGAAGGGGACAAAGGGGGTAGGGTCAGTCATAGACTGCCAGAAGGTGATATGGCAAAGAAATCTGCGAGAGGC
>CAYUBP010000127.1:0-4614 GCA_964443115.1 uncultured Dehalococcoidales bacterium
CCTGAGGCTCTTTGATAATTACCGTGAAAATCAAGGTCTCCCCTAGGCAGGAAGGGCAGCACCGAGGAACTCCCGCTGCCCTCGGGCAAACTCTGCCGCCGACATTGCCCGCTTCCCCTCCGGCTGCACCCGGTAAACAGCCAGGACGCCATCGCCACAGCCAACGCCAAATGCCAAAGGCCTGTCCAGCAGCGCCACCACCCGCCCGACGCCGGCGGCTTCCTTACCCGGCAGAGGGACTGCCTCCAGTATCTTAAGCTGTTTCCCCCGCCACCAGGTATAAGTGCCGGGCCAGGGCTGGAAGGCGCGCACCCGCCGCCACAGCTCTGCCGCCGCCAGTTGCCAGTCAATCTCCCCCTGCTCCCTGGTAATTCCCCCCGAGTAGCTCGCTGCAGCGTCGTCCTGGGGCTGAGGGGTAATCTCCCCCCTCGTCCAGCGCACCAGGACATCCGGCAGCATACGGGCGGCTACCTGGGACAGATTACCAGCAAGCGAGCCGGTGGTATCGGCGGCGGAGATGGGAATCTGGGCACGTGCCAGCACCGGACCGGTGTCCAGACCGCGGTCCATCAGCATGATGCTGACGCCGCTAAACTCATCGCCCGCCAGAATTGCCGCCGCCACCGGCGAGGCGCCCCGGAACCTTGGCAAGAGGGAGGGATGAATGTTAATGCACCCGCAGGGTGGAACATCAAGAACCTTCTGCGGCAGAATCTGCCCGAAAGCAGCCACCACTATTACGTCCGGGGCAAGACCCACAAGCCCTGCCACCACCTCTGCCGGCTTCAGGCTCGCCGGCTGCACCAGCGGCAGACCCCGGCTCCGGGCCGCTCTCTTCACCGGAGAGTCAACCAGGGGGCGCCCCCTGCCCGCCGGCCGGTCAGGCTGGGTATAGACCGCTACCACCTCATGTTGATTCAGGATGAGGTGCTCAAGCGGCGGGACCGCAAACTCGGGCGTACCCATAAAGACTACTCGCACTCTAGCTCCATCCTTTTTCTCAAGCACGACTACCGCCCCGCTTCAATACCCTGACATAATAATCAGGCTATCAACACCCTGATTGTATCATGAAAAAAATTTTGCCCACAACCACGTTCCCCTGTAGCTGGCAACCGCCAAAAGCGGGTAAAAAAGCAAGCCTGTCAGACCTTGCAAGGCGAAGTGGGGCAGAAAAACGACCGCAAGTTAGCGGCGCAAGCCTTGACCGCCAGAGATAGTGGGGGTTGTAAAATGTGTCTGTTTCGTTTCCACCTAGCCTCGACTGACCCACTGCCAGCCCCGGCACCTACTTGCAAGGAGTAAACATGATAAAAACTGGGGGAAAATTAACCGGCGGGGGAGTAGATGGGCGCTAGGTCAGCACCAGAAATCTGGGAAGCGGCTCTGGGCGCGCTACAGGTTCAGGTTAGCAAGCAAAACTACCGTACCTGGCTGGAAAAGACGACAGGTCTTAGCTATCGGGACAACCAGTTCGTTATCGGCGTGCCGAACATCTTTGTCGCCGAGTACCTGGACAAGAAGCAGCGCTCGCTGATTGAAAAGACGCTCATCGGCGTCATCGGCGGTAACGTTTCGGTAGCCTTCCAGGTCACTAGCCGGCAGAGCTGCGGCGCCCGCGGGCAGACTCCCTGCCCCATGTTCAACCCGAGATACACGTTCAGCTCTTTCGTCACCGGCAGCTGCAACCGCCTGGCGCACAGCGTGGCGCTGGGCGTCGCCGAAAACCCCGGGCACAACCATAACCCGCTGTTTATCTGCGGGGGGGTTGGTGTAGGCAAGACACACCTGTTGCATGCTATCGGGCATGCCGCCCTCGCCCGGAACATCAATGTCCTCTGCGTCAGCGCCGAGCGGTTTACCAACGAGTTCGTGACCGCCATCTGCGAGCGGAAAACGGAGCAGTTCCACGATAAATACCGGAGCGTCGACATGCTGCTGGTTGATGACATCCAGTTCATCAGCGGCAAGGAGCAGACGGAGGAGAGCTTTTTCCATACCTTCAACGAGCTGTATAACAGCAACCGCCAGATTGCGGTTACCAGCGACCTGCCGCCCAGGTCCCTGCCGTCGCTGCCGGCAAGGCTGCGCTCTCGCTTTGAAGGAGGGCTGGTAGCGGCAATCCAGCCGCCAGACTTTGAAACGCGCCTCGCCATTTTGCAGGTCAGGGCAAAGCAGCAGGAGACGCTGGTACCATTGGACAGTCTGGAGTTCATTGCCCGCCGGGCAGAGCAGAACATCAGAGAGCTGGAGGGCATGCTGAACCGGGTGGTCGCCTATGCCCGGCTGATGAGAGCCCCCGCCACGCCGGAACTGGCAGCCAGGGCGATTGAGGTCCTCAGCAGCAACCTGAGCAGCATATCCGCCCCCGCACTGGTGATTGAAGAGGTCGCGGCAAGCTTCCACCTCACCCCCACCGACCTCGCCTCCCGGAAACGGGACAAGGAAACCGCCCTCGCCCGCCAGGTAGCGATGTACCTCATCCGGGAGGAGACCGGCTTTTCCCTGGCGCAAATCGGCAGCGAACTAGGGGGGAGAGACCACACAACCGTCCTCCATGCCTGCGAGAAGATTGCCAGCGAGGTAGATGCCAGCCCCGCCCTGCGGCGGAAGATAGCCGAAATCCAGCAGCGGGTACACTCCCGGCAGAAGGAGACCAGCCCCTAATCTCCCCTTCCACAATACACTAAACGCTCACCAACCACCGGACTGTTATTAAACCAGACAGGGACTCTGGATAACTGCCGCCATCTTGTGCATAAGTCGCCCCGGTTGTTCCTAACTCAGCCCTCTCATCAGGTTGGTTGTATGCTCCAGACGATAATTATAGTCTTTAATGCCAATCAGTATTATAATTAATATGTTTACTCATTGAATAAGACAATGTTTGATAGAGTAGAGGTAACAATTAAATCAGGGGACGGCGGGGACGGTGCCATTAGCTTCCGGAGGGAGAAGTATGTACCCTTCGGGGGTCCTGACGGCGGCGATGGCGGGGACGGTGGTAACGTGATTATTGCCGCTGACGCAACGGTGTCCGGTCTGGGCAGGCTCAGGTATAAGAAATATTACCGGGCGGCTAATGGTGAGCACGGGATGGGGAAAAAGAGGCATGGTAAAAGGGGAGAATCCCTGGTGCTGGCAGTGCCGGTGGGGACGGTTATCCTGCAAGGGACGCAGATTGGCGGCAGTGCGGTCATTGCTGACCTGGGGCAGCCCGGGCAGCGGGTAATAGTAGCCAGGGGTGGCAGGGGTGGCAGGGGGAACGCCCGTTTTGCCACTGCCACTGACCAGGCACCGCGGACTGCGGAAAGGGGGGCAGCCGGCGAAGAGAAGTCCATGATACTGGAGCTGCGGCTGATAGCCGACGCTGGCATCATCGGCTATCCTAATGCGGGTAAGTCCACCCTGCTGGCAGCCGCCTCGGCTGCCAAGCCGAAGATAGCAGGTTATCCCTTCACCACGCTGGAGCCGGTGCTGGGGGTAGTGGAGGTCGGCGTGCAGAGCTTTGTCCTGGCGGAAATCCCCGGTCTTATCAGCGGCGCACACCTGGGGCGTGGCTTGGGGCATGACTTTCTCCGTCACGTTACCCGTACCCGGGTGCTCGTCCACCTGATTGACGGGACGTCGCCGTCTCCCACGGAGGATATGAAGAAGGTGAATGCCGAGCTGGCTCTGTACGATTCCACTCTGGCGGATAAGCGACAGTTGGTAGCGGTGAACAAGCTGGACATACCCGAGGTGCGCTCAAGGTTATCCGAGATAAGGGACGAGCTGGCGGCTGCCGGCGTCAAAGCCTCTTTCATATCGGCAGCGACCGGCGAGGGTGTCCCCGAGCTTATGGCGGCGGTGATGGGTGTGCTGGGTAAGGTTCCGCAGATGGAGACATCCCCAGCGCCAAAGAAGGTCTTTCGCCCCCAGCCAAAGGCGAGGCGCAGGAAAATCGGCATCCTCGGCGGCACGTTTGACCCGGTTCATAACGGGCATCTCGCTGTCGCCGAGGAGGTGAGAGCCCGGCTCAAGCTGTCCCGGGTCGTTTTTGTGCCGGCGGGCGTACCGTGGATGAGGGCAAACGCACCGGTTGCCGCGGTGGAGCACCGCCGGGAGATGGTGCGGCTGGCGATTAGCGATAGGCCCTATTTTGAGCTGTCTACAGTGGATATTGACCGCCCCGGTCCGTCTTATACCGTTGATACCCTCACCGAGTTGCAGTCCCGGTTCGGCGTCGGTGCCGAGCTGTACTTTATCCTCGGCTGGGGCAGTCTGGCAGAGTTGCCCCGCTGGCGGGAGCCGTCAAGGCTGCTCAAGCTGTGCCGCCTTGTAGCCGTCCCCAGGCCCGGCTACCCGCCCCCGGACCTCAAGTCCTTGGAGGCGGCTATCCCCGGTATCTCAAAGCGGCTGGTGCTCTTGGACAAGCCGGAGGTAGACGTCAGCGCCACCGAAATCAGGGAGAGGGTCAGGAAGGGCATTTCAATCAAACATCTTGTCCCCGAAGCCGTGGAGAAGTATATCAAAGAGCACCGGCTGTATCTGACGAAGTAGCAGTCTGTTCAGGAAAGGACAGGCTAAATATCCAGGTTCTTGACACTGCGGGCGTGTGCCTGGATGAATGCC
>CAYUBP010000128.1:0-4586 GCA_964443115.1 uncultured Dehalococcoidales bacterium
GGGCATAATCGGGCAGGTGGCATCCCGCCTATTAGTCTGTACTAAGCAATAGCTCGAATCGTGCAATAGGTAAAAAGAAAGGCTCTCCCCAAGTGTTTCCTCTGCGGAGAGCCTTTCCCCTGATTTCACTCCTGTTTCACATCCAGCTCCGCCAACAATAGCACATTGTGGGCCGGATTATCATTTCAGCAAGGGGGGCAGAGGGACAGGTTGCCCGGCTTTATTTTACCCCGCACTTCAGATATAATAAGCCTGGTTAAAGGAAAGAGAGATGAAGCTAACAGACAATCTATACTTTTACCCCGAACAGGGCATGCTGGACAGCAACACCTACGTCATCCGGGACAAGCTCAGCGTCATCATTGACGTTGGCTCTCCCGATTATCTGCCGGCACTGGTTAAAAACCTGGAGAGGGACGGCATCAAGCCCAGGGACATCAGTATCATCGCCAACACCCACCTCCACGGCGACCACTGCTGGGGGAATGAACCCTTCAAGGAACTCAGCGGAGCCAGAATCCTCTGTCACCCCCTGCAGAAGAAATTCTGGAATGAAAGCGTCATAAAGTCAGCGAACTTCTTCGGCCTTCCCGCCATGGAATTTACCGAGGATGGCTACCTTGACGAGACCAGCCTGGATATCGGCGACATTAAGATTGAACTTATCCCCACCCCCGGGCATTCCCTGGACAGCATTTGTTTCTATCACGGCAGGGATAAAGCCCTGATTTGCGGTGACGTCATCTTTGACCGGAATACCGGGCGTGTTGACCTCCCCGGCGGTAGCGCTGACCAGCTCAAAGAGTCTATAGACAAGCTATCGCAATTGCCGATTGAATACCTGCTGCCGGGGCACATGGATATTATCACCGGTGCCGAAGACGTAAAGCGTAACTTCCAGTTCATCAGGGAAAACGTGTTCCAGTGGCTCTAGCAGCGCGGGGGTGTGATGAACGCAGACACTTTTGAACTGGGACCAATCAGACCTCCCAGCGAGGCCTATTCCCTGCTCATCCGGGTTACCAGGAACTGTCCCTGGAACCGGTGCAAGTTCTGCCACACGTATAAAGGTACAAGGTTTGAGCTGAGACCGGTGGAGGATATAAAGCAGGACATCCTCACCATCCGGCAGGTCTACGACAGCATAAAAGAGATAGCCTCACAGTCCGGGAGCAGCCTTGAGGACACCGCCATCAGGGTCGCTTCCAGTAATCCGGCTGAAGCCTACCGCAACGTCGCCCTGTGGCTCTATGGCGGCGGCGAGACCGCCTTCCTCCAGGACGCCAATTCTTTAATCATGAAGACGGCTGACCTGGTTGAAGTAATCAGGTTCCTCAAGGAGAACCTGCCTTCTATAACCCGCATCACCAGCTACGCCAGGTCAAAGACGGCAGCCAAGAAGACCCTTGAGGAGCTGAGGCAACTCCACGAGGCGGGGCTCTCCCGCCTCCACATCGGGCTGGAGTCCGGGTATGACCCCCTGCTCAAGTTCATGGATAAGGGAGTCACCGCTGCCGAGCACATCAGCGGCGGCAGGAAGATTGTTGAGTCCGGAATCTCGCTCTCTGAATACGTACTGCTGGGGATGGGCGGCAAGAAGATGTGGCGTGAGCATGCCACCCATACCGCCAGGGTACTTAATGAGATTGACCCTGACTTTATACGGGTCAGGACGCTCACCATAAATAACCTGATGCCGCTATACGGCGAGATTCTGGCGGGCAACTTCATCCGGGCAACCGACGAGGAGATTGTTGAGGAGGAGAAGCTGCTGGTTGAGAACCTTGACTGCCACTCAAGCTTCGTCAGCGACCATATCACCAACCTGCTTCAGGAGATAGAGGGTAAGCTTCCCCGGGACAAGGAGAAGATGCTGGCGACAATCAACCGTTTCCAGGCGTTATCACCAGAAGAGAGGACCAACTTCAAGCTCGGCAGAAGGGCGGGAATATACAACAGCCTTGACGACCTGCATGATGCTAACAGACATGACATAGCCAGCCGCATGGTTGAACGCGTCAGCCATGGCACCGGCGAGGTTGACGATAACGTACTGTACACCCTCATGGAGAGGTTCATCTAGCAGGACAATGAGCCATGGTCAGTCTTGAACAGGAAATAGGCGAAATGCTCCGCCACAGGAGACTCACTCTTGGCGTGGTAGAGTCAGCCACCGGCGGGCTAATATCTCACCTGATAACCAGCATCTCCGGCAGCTCAGACTACTACAAAGGGTCGGTCACCGCCTACAGTAATGAGGTCAAGATTAACGTGGTCGGCGTCAGGGAGGAAACTATCAGGAGATACGGGGCGGTAAGCCACCAGGTGGCGGAGGAAATGGCGACGGGCGGGCGCAGAATCCTGAATTCGGATATATGCCTCTCCGATACCGGCATCGCCGGGCCGGGCGGGGCAACGCCGGGAAAGCCGGTGGGGCTGTTCTATCTCGGTCTGTCCCACATGTCCGGTACCTCCAGCCGCAAGCTCAGCTTTGAGCGAAGCCGGGAGGAGAACAACATGGACGCCGCCAAAGCTGCCCTCGGCTGGCTCAAAGAGCATCTTCTCAGTCTATAAGCAAACAGTGCCAGGCAACAGACTATTTGATGTCCTCCTGCAGGTCAGCACGGCTGGCAAACCGTGAAGCCCTGTCCAGGAAGTCTTTTACTGACGTGCTCTGGCTCCTCAGTTCCTTTACTTCCTCCCCGATAGGGCTGACCGAGGTCGGACTGTCAGCATAAGTGCCGTAGAAGGCAAAGTAAGCCTGGTTTAGCTTTCTCATATAGTAGCCGTTTGCCGCCAGGTACTGACGCTTCTCCTCCATGAATTGCTCCGCCGCTTCCACCTCGCCCTGCGCCAGGAGTTCGTCAACCGCCAGCCTTATCTGGCGCATCTCCCGGTTAAAGTCAAACTCCGGCTCACCTGCCGGCTCGTGGTCAGAATCAAGGTACGAGTAGTATCTGGCATACACCATAGCCCCGATTTCTTCGCTCGCAATGCTGACCACGGTCTCATTAATGGTGGCAATATCATAGTCCCGGGATATGCCGGCCGTATCCAGCAGGTATAATAATCCCAGCGGCGTAAACGCCAGGTACTGGTGCAGCCACTCATGAACCGCAGTCTCTATGGCAAACCGGAGTCCATACTGGTTGCTGACCAGAGCGGGAAGGGCGGCAAAGCCGCCCAGTTCCACCACCAGTGACGAGACGCCCAGCCGGTCAACCTCAGCCTCAATATCTGTTATCTCGCTCAGGCTGATGCCCTGCTGCAATGTAATCTCCCTCATTGACTCAATCCTGTCCCGGGGAGAGACAACGAGCAGGCAGGGCAGCTCGCCAAGCCTGAAATTCAGCGGCGGGAAGCTGACCTTTACCCGTAACAGCGGGTTGTAGATGCCCTGCTCCGCCAGCGTCTCCCGTATCTGCTCCCCGATGAGCCGCTCCACAACAGGCGCCAGCTTTTCCGTCTCCAGCCGCAGCTCGCTTATTTCAGCCTCAACAGAAGCGACATCGCCTTCGCGGTCACCGGAACAGATGGCGGCGGCAACTGACTCCATGGTCTTCATGCGCTCAATAGAGGAGAAATAGCCGGTAACGGTTTCAACTCCGCCATCAGATTCCTCTGCGCCGCTGAAAAGCCACTCATATATCTCCTGGGGTATAGCCGTCAGCCCCCACCGGGTAACGCTGAAGACATAAGGCTCAACAATTAAGCTGAGGCTGCGGTCAAAACCGGGGGACGCGGAGCAGCCTGAACCGGCAATAACTACGGCAGCCAGCAGGCAGCCGGTAACAATCCTTAAGCTGCGCAAGTCAATAAACCTCACCCGTTATTCGGTCACCAAATCCAGACGGCAACCAGCGGTCTATCTTCCACCAGCCCTGACCTGCGCCATTACGCTGGTCAGCGCCTGCCCTATCTTTTGATTGATGACCGCATCGGCATAGCGGTCATGGGGTGTCGGTTCCATGTTAATAATAACCAGCCGGGCGCCGCTATCCCTGGCAATGAGCGGCATCTGAGCCGCGGGGTAGACCACCAGCGATGAGCCGACCGCCAGGAACAGGTCACAGTCTCCCGACCTCCGCTCGGCTTCGCGGGTCTCATTCTCTGGCATTGCCTGGCCGAAGGATATTGTCGCCGGTTTCATGATACCCCCGCAGAAACCGCACCGCGGAGCCTTTTCCCCCGCCTGGAACCGCCGGTGGACTTCTTCCCGCGGATACCGGCTGCCGCACTCAAGGCAGTTCACCCACCATGCCGTGCCGTGCACCTCAATCACCATGTCCTCAGGGATGCCCGATTTCTGGTGCAGACCGTCAATATTCTGGGTAATCACACAGTCCACCTTACCCATGCGGTACAGCTCAACAATAGCATGATGACCGGCGTTGGGCTTAGCCATCGCCATCTCAGGCCAGGAGGAGCTGGAGAACTCCCAGTACTTCTCCCGTGCCGCCTCGCCCGACAGGAACTTCTGGAAGGTAAACTCGCCGGGGTCAAACCGGCTCCAGATTCCTCCCGGGCTGCGGAAGTCGGAAATCCCGGACTCCGTGCTCATACCGGCGCCGGTAAAGACGACTATG
>CAYUBP010000129.1:0-4513 GCA_964443115.1 uncultured Dehalococcoidales bacterium
CCATGACTACTAAGATTATATCACCTGCACAAGAAATAGCAAATAGAACCCTATTCACTCCTTGCAGATGAAACATGTCATTACGAGGAGCGTAGCAATGGCAACAACAAGGCAAAAGAGAGTATTAAGACAACTGCGAAAATGTCATAACTTTTTAACATTCTCTGTCACGATTTTATGATTATTAAATACTCCGTGCTGTATATTGAAAACCTTGACATGGCGGATTCGGATTGCTAAACTGATTCTGCCGCACGCAGTAGGGAGGCTTATTGACTGAGGAGCTATCACTGCCCGGTTTGCCGCAGCGCATGAGCCAGGGTCTCGTCCAGGTTTTCACCGGTGATGGCAAGGGTAAGACCTCCGCTGCCCTGGGGGTGGTGCTCCGGGCGCTGGGCCACGGTCTCAGGGTATACATAGCCTTCTTTATGAAAGGCAGTTCCCCGGATGGCGAGCGGGGGATGCTGTCCCGCCTGGACAACGTCACGGTGGCTAGCTTCGGGAGCAACCGGTTCGTTGACCCCGCTGATGTTAAGCCGGAGGAGATTGAGCAGGCAGGGCAGGCTCTAGCGGCAGCCCGCGAGGCGATGCTCAGCGGTAAATATGACCTTCTGGTGCTTGACGAGGTTAATGTGGCGGCAGCCTGGAAGCTGGTGGAACTTGATGAAGTGCTCCAGCTTATTGACGACAAGCCAGCCGGCGTGGAGCTTATCCTCACCGGGAGACAGGCTCCAGTTGAGCTGATTAAGAGGGCTGACCTGGTCACCGAGATGCTGAAGATTAAGCATCCGTATGATACGGGGATAGGTGCGCGGCGGGGGATTGACTATTAAAATATTACTATCAAGGAGGGAAAGATGGACATCACGTTTAGCGTAATCAAGGCTGACATCGGTGGGTATGTGGGGCACTCGGCTTCTCACCCTGACGTTCTCGCCAAGGCAGAGGAGCACATGGCAAAAGCCAAGAAGGCGGGACTGCTGATTGACTATCATGTCACCGCCTGCGGGGATGACCTGCAGCTTATCATGACTCATCAGCAGGGTGAGGAGAACGAAAAAATTCACAAGCTAGCCTGGGATACGTTTATCGCCGGCACCGAGGTCGCACGAGCCCTCAAGCTCCACGGCGCCGGGCAGGACCTGCTCTCGGACGCCTTCTCCGGCAATGTCAAGGGAATGGGACCCGGCGTGGCGGAGATGCAGTTTGAGGAGCGCGCCGCCGAGACCATCATCGTCTTTATGGCGGACAAGACATCAGCCGGCGCATGGAACATGCCGCTGTACAAGATGTTTGCCGACCCGTTCAACACCATCGGGCTGGTTATTGCCGCCAATATGCACAACGGTTTCGCTTTTGAAGTCCACGATGTAAAAGAACACAAGAAAGTAACCTTTAATAGCCCGGAAGAAATATATGACCTGCTTATCTTCATCGGCGCTCCTTCCCGCTACATGGTGAAAGCCGTATATCACAAGGAGAGCAAGGAGATAGCCGCCGTATCATCCACCCAGCGCCTGGCGCTGATTGCTGGCAGGTATGTGGGCAAGGACGACCCGGTCTGCGTGGTGCGGTCGCAGGGGCAGTTCCCAGCGGTTGGAGAAGTGCTGGAGCCGTTTACGATGCCGGCGGCGGTGGAAGGCTGGATGCGGGGCTCTCATCACGGCCCCCTGATGCCGGTATCTATCCCGGATGCTACCCCCACCCGGTTTGATGGGCCACCGCGTGTTACCAGCCTTGGCTTCCAGCTATCCGGTGGTAAGCTGGTGGGTCCGCGGGATATGTTTGCCGACATATCGTTTGATAACGCCCGCAAGCAGGCGAATGATATCGCTGATTACCTGCGCCGCCACGGGCCTTTTGAGCCCCACCGCCTGCCCCTGGAGGAGATGGAGTACACCACCATGCCCCAGGTGATGAACAAGCTGGCAGGCAGATTTGTTGACCTGGGCTAGCTAGCATGTCCAAGCTCCTCCTCGCCACGGGTAATCAAGCCAAGACGCGGGAGTACATGGTGCTGCTCGGCGACCTCCCCTACAAACTGGTTAACCTGGCAGAGGTGAGAGTGGCTGCCGTCGACGAGACGGGGGGGAGCCTGGAGGAGAATGCCAGGCTGAAGGCGGTAGCCTATGCCGCCCGGAGCCAACTCCTTGCCCTGGCTGACGATTCCGGGCTGGAGGTTGACGCCCTGGGTGGTGAGCCGGGAGTCCTGTCCGCCCGCTACGCCGGCGAGGGAGCTTCCGATAGCGACAGGGTCAACTACCTGCTGCTGCGCCTTAAAGACGTGCCATGGGAGAAGCGTACAGCCCGCTTCCGCTGCGTGATTGCCGTGGCTACCCCCGGGGGCAGGGTTGAACTCTGCTCCGGGGAGTGCCCGGGTTTTATCACCTTTGAACCGCGGGGCAGCCAGGGTTTCGGCTATGACCCGGTCTTCTATCTCCCTGAACTCGGCAAGACGATGGCGGAACTGCCCATGGAACTAAAAAACCAGATAAGCCACCGCGGTCAGGCGGCAAGACAGGTTAGACAGGCACTGGCAAAGCTGGCTGGTTAGTGCTATAATATAGAAAGACAAGAGGAACTCTGTGACCGGACTTTCTGATTCTTTCCAGCGCCCGATAAACTATCTACGCATATCAGTAACCGACCGCTGTAACCTGCGTTGCATCTACTGTATGCCAGCCAGCGGTGTTGACCTCATGTCTCACAGCAACATCCTCAGCTACGAGGAAATCTACACCATAGTCCAGGCGGCTGCCCGGCTCGGGATAAACAAGGTAAGGATTACCGGTGGTGAGCCGCTGGTAAGGCTAGGTCTGCCCCGGTTAATCAGCATGCTCGGCGGCATAGACCCTATTGATGACATCTCGCTGACCACCAACGGCATACTTCTGGGCGGCTGCGCCGCCGAACTGAAGGCGGCGGGGCTGCGGCGGGTCAATGTCAGCCTGGACACACTCAAGCCAGACAGGTTTGAGTTTATTACCCGGGGCAGTGGCCTTGACAAGGTTCTGGAGGGGATTGAGGCCGCCCGGCGGGTGGGGCTGAACCCGGTCAAGATTAATACGGTGGTAATGGCTGGCATCAACGATGACGAGCTTCTTGACTTTGCCAGGAAGACGATAGATGACGGCTGGCACGTGCGCTTCATTGAGTTCATGCCGGTCAACGGGAATGGCCATCACCAGCTCGTTACCGTCGCCGATATGAGAAAACGCCTTGAGCCCCTGGGAGAGCTGGAGCCATGCCTGCCCAGTATCGGCAACGGGCCAGCTAAGTACTTCCGTTTCCCTCACGCCAGCGGCACAGTTGGTTTTATCACGCCGGTCAGCGAGCACTTCTGCTTTGAGTGCAACCGGTTGCGGCTGACCGCTGACGGCAAGCTCCGCCCCTGTCTTATGTCCGAAGACGAGGTAGACCTGAAAACACCGTTACGAAGTGGCATATCGCTGGCGGGGGTAGAGTCACTGATTAAGGAGACCGTCGCCCGCAAGCCGCTACGTCATCACCTGGCGGAGGGCTACGTGCTTAAAGACCGCCCGTTTTCCCAGGTAGGGGGGTAAATCCCTCTGCATCACAGGGGGTGTTAAAAGGGGGGCGATGTCCCTCTTAAGAAAGAATTTCCCCCCATCCCTCTGGCAAGGGGAAGGAGATAAAGGGGATAGGGATAGGGATAGTGACAGAGCAATTCACCCACCTTGATGAAGCCGGTCGCCCCCGGATGGTGGACATAACCGGCAAGCCTGAAACCCAGCGTGAGGCGGTAGCCGGGGGCACAGTCCGCATGAAGCCCGCTACCTTTGAGCTTCTCAGGTCAGGCGACATGCCCAAGGGAGATGTGCTGACCACCGCCCGGCTGGCGGGCATTATGGCTGCCAAGCAGACCTCTACCCTTATTCCGCTGTGCCATCCACTACTTATCGGGGATATCAAGATTGAGTTCTGCCTTGAGGGTAACGCCGTGGGAATTACCACCACGGTGAAGAGCACCGGCAAGACCGGCGTGGAGATGGAGGCACTCACTGCCACCGCAGTCGCCGCCTTAACCATCTACGATATGTGCAAGGGAGTGGACCGCAGCCTGAAAATTGAGAATATCCGCCTCATTAAGAAAAGCGGTGGCAAAAGCGGAGTAGTTACTCTTGAATAGAGCCGGATATTGGTATATACTACTCCACTACGGACTATAATTTTGGGGGGTGCGCCATGAGGTTATCATGTCTCCAGGAGAACCTGAACCGGGGGCTGGCGGTAGTGGGTAGAGCGGTAGCCGCCAGGACAACCCTGCCGATAACCAACAATGTCCTGCTCGCCACTGACCAGTCGCGTCTGAAGCTGGTCGCCACCAATCTTGAGATAGCTATCAGCCACTGGATTGGCGCCAAGGTCGAGGAAGAGGGTGCGATTACCGTGCCCGCCCGGCTCCTCACGGAGTTCGTCGGCTCCCTGCCTGCCGAGAAGGTTGACCTTGTCCTGTCCCCAAAGACAAAGACCCTTGAGGTCAAGTGTGCCC
>CAYUBP010000130.1:0-4508 GCA_964443115.1 uncultured Dehalococcoidales bacterium
AAGACCCCAATCTCAAGGGGAAGGGAATGGCTGTAGCCGGTCTGGTGATGGGCATTGTTAGTATCGCCATCACGATACTGGTATTAATCTTCGTAGGCTCGTTCTTCTGGTTTATCTAGGACAGGACATTATATAAAATTCACTACCTCGGGGAGGGTGCGGATGCGGGGACAGTCGGTGGCCTCCGGGTACTGGTCGTCACGGTCAAGGAGTATTGCTTTTATGCCGGCGCCCCGGGCGCCGGCGACATCTATATTATACTGGTCGCCAATGTGAATGGCTTCCGGGGCTTTAACCCCCGCCCTCTCCAGGGCAAGCAGGAAAATGGGGGGGAGGGGCTTATCGGCACCGGCTTCACCGGGAGTAACGGCAAAAGCCAGATAGGGCTTTAAGCCTAGGTTGCCGAAGACGGCATCCATATCCTGGGAGAGATTGGTCAGCAGCCCCAGAACAAGCCCTTTCTCTTTTAATGTTCGCAGGGTAGGCAGAACGTCATCAAAGAGCGCCCAGGTTGACCCGGCAAAGAGCTGGTGCACCCTGCCCATAATCCCCAGCAGCACCCGCCCGGTGACTTCAGCCCCCGCCTCGCCGAGGACTATCTCCTGATAGCGCAGGTAGACCTGCGCTTTCTCTTCCTGGTTCCTCTTCTCCACGGTGGACTTTAGGTTCTCGTCAAAGAAATACCTGTCGGCAGCCAGAATGCCACGCCTTGCCTGCTCGGGCGACAGCTCAACGCCGAACTCGTGACACGCCTGGCTGTGTAGCTGGTAGCGGGGCGGCTTATACTCGGCGAGGGTGTTGAACCAGTCAAAGAATACGGCTCTAATCATCCTTGACGCCAAGGTCTTTCAGATAGTCAATCGCATCCTGGACCGTGGCTATCTTCTCGGCATCCTCATCGGGTATCTCAACCTTCAGAGCAGGGGTGCTAAATTCCTCTTCCAGCGCCATTATCAGCTCGACCAGGTCCAGAGAATCGGCACCCAGGTCATCAACAAAGTTAGCCGACGCCACCACCTCCTCCTCTACCCCCAACTGCTCGACGACTATCTTCTTTATTCGCTCGTAGATGGTTGCCACTCTTTACCTCCATTTTATTCTACCGGCTAGCCAGAGTGCTTACCGAACCCAGAACCCCGTTAATAAACTTCGGTGCGCTTTCACTCCCATACTTCTTGGCTAGCTCAACGGCTTCGTTTATCGCTACCTTAATTGGTACTTTATTATCAAGCAAAATTTCAAAGATTGCAAGCCTTAGAATATTGCGGTCAATAACCGGTATCTGCTCCAGGGGCCAGGCAGGAGCAAAAGCCCGGATGTTGCCATCCAGCTTCTGCCGGTTCCGGATAACTCCCTCCACCAGCTCCCGTGCAAAAGCGGCATTCGGCACTGACAGCTCCACCTCCCCCAGCAGGCGGGCTATAACCGCCCCAGGCTCATGCCCGGCGGAGTCCACCTCATACAACGCCTGGATGGCGACTGCCCTTGCTCTTCGCCGCCCGCCTACCATAGCATAGTCTCTTACAGCCAGGATGTTGCCAGCCCCCCGTCAACTCCCAGCACCTGCCCGGTAATATACCTCGCTCTCTCCGAAGCTAAAAAGGCGACCACCTCAGCCACATCCCGGGGCTCACCGAGATAGCCGAGCGGAATCCGCTGCTTTAGCGCATCCTTCCAGGCATCTTCCAACCGCCGGGTCATCTCGGTCTCAATGAACCCGGGGGCAATAGCATTGGCAGTAATGCCCCGCGAGGCGACCTCCTTGGCGACGGTCCGTGTAAAGCCGATAATGCCTGCCTTGGCTGATGCGTAGTTCGCCTGCCCCCGGTTGCCGACCACACCGACGACGCTGGCAATACTGATAATCCTGCCCCAGCGCTGCTTAATCATATGCCTTATCACCGCCCGGGTACAGAGAAACACGCTCCGGAGGTCAACATTTATTACTTTGTCCCAGTCCTCATCTGACATCCGCATCAGGAGCTGGTCCCGGTTAATACCCGCGTTATTAACCAGTATATCAATCCGCCCGTACGTCGCCACGGCAGTCTCCACAAGCCGGGTGGTATCCTCCGAACGGCTTACGTCAGCCATAACCGCCAGGCTCTGGCTGCCCGCCGCACGGATTTCCCCGGCTGCCGCCTCGGCTGTCTCGCCAATGTCATTGACTACAACCGTAGCCCCGCTCTCCGCCAGCCTCATGGCAATGGCTTTCCCGATTCCCTGCCCGCTGCCCGTAACCAGAGCTACCTTGCCTGATAATTCACCCATAACCATCCCTGTCTCCCCGTAGAAAGGAGATTCACCCCCATTATAAGAGGGGCTGACGCCCCTCTTCAACACCTTTGTAGTTTAACACTTCCGGAGAGAAGAATTCTATAGCGTAGAGAGCTGTCTTTTACTCAATCTTAGTTGTTACTGTCATTGCGAGCGAAGCGAAGCAATCCCACGCAAAGAAAAGGAGATTGCTTCGTCGCTACGCTCCTCGCAATGACAACCAAGACGGAGCAGAATCTAGAGTCCTCTCTAACCATACCCCTCTCACTTATTCGTTGACAAGTAGAATAATTTACGGAGACAGGGTAAAGCTCCTGACCGCACCGGCATCGCCGATATTTACCAGCCTGGCATCCCTGTTTATTCGCTTGATGAGACCGGCTAGCACCTTCCCCGGCCCAATCTCAATGAAAGTGTTTACTCCGCAGCTGACCATATATTCAATGGAGCGCTGCCACTGGACGCAGTTGCACAGCTGCGCCAGCAATTCTGCCTTCACCTGCTCGCCGGTGTTCAGCGGCTCAGCGCTGGTATTGCCGATAATCGGCACTTGCGGCTGGCGGAAGGTGAGGGCTGCGATGGCCTTCTCCATTCCCTCAACCGCCGGCTGCATTGCCGGTGTGTGGAAAGCGCCGCTCACCTGAAGGCGGATAGTCCGGGCTGCCCCCTTTGCCTTCGCCAGCTCGGTAGCCCGGGTAATCTCCTCCTCGCCACCGCTGATGACCACCTGTCCGGGGCAGTTTACGTTGGCGACTCGCGCCCCGCTCTCGCGGCATACATCAGCTAAAGCCGCCCCATCAAGCCCGAGCACGGCTACCATGCCGCCGGGCTGCTTCAAGCCGGCCTCGTGCATCAGCCTTCCCCGCTCCCGCACCAGGTACACGGCATCGGCATAGTCAAGCACGCCGGCGGCGGCTAGAGCCGCATACTCACCGAGACTGTGCCCGGCAACAAAAACAGCGGGCGGCAGACGGCTGTTACCACCGGTATCATCCATTGCCCTGAGACAGGCGAGGCTGGTCGCCACTATCGCCGGCTGGGCATTGATGGTCTGCCGCAGCTCATCTTCCGGCCCCTCAAAGCACAACCAGGACAGAGGGAGGCCCAGCGCCCCGTCCGCCCGGTCAAAGACCGCCCTAGCCGCCTCAAAACCATCATAAAGGTCACGCCCCATGCCGACCCACTGTGCGCCCTGACCGGGAAAGACATAGGCTACTTTTACTGCCTCATCCATAGCTAATTCCTCCGTCTTAACTCAGCCGAACAAACATACGGAATAAACACCAGGGGTTACGGATGGCTACTCCGGGCATTCCCGGCCTTGCCTAGCTAGTCTTCTTCTTGGGGCTCTTGATCTCAATTGCCTCCCTGCCGTCATAGGTCCCACAGGTAGGGCAGACATGGTGCGACAGCTTGGGACTATGGCACTGGGGACAGGAGTCCAGCGAGGGAGGGGTGATACCAAGGTGCGCGCGTCTCTCGCCGCGGCGCGCCCGGGGATATTTTCTCTTGGGTAAAGGCGGCATCTATTTATTTCCTTTCTTCTTATCAATCTCGGTCAACACCGCCCAGCGAGGGTCAACCGGCTCCCGCTGGCAGTTGCAAGGTCCCAGGTTAAGGTCATGCCCGCAATCCGGACACAAGCCGGCGCAATCGCTGCGGCACAGCGGCTTCATCGGCAGCACCAGCAGGGCATACTGCCTTACAGCTTCGGTCAAGTCCAGCACATGCTGCTTATCAATGGTGAAACCGCCAGCCTCGTCGGGGACACTCACCGGAACGCCACTGACCACGTCCACGGTGGGGAAATACTCCTCCTCAATATTCATGACCAGCGGTGATGCGAAAACAGCCAGGCAACGGCTGCAGGTAACCTCCGCCCGGGTTTCCAATGTTCCCCTAACCAGTATGCTGCGGTCAGTACGCACCAGGCTCACTCCGCCGCTGACCAGGCTGGCACAGCCATCATCAAAAATATCAACCGCCCCGCTAACCTCGTAGTCCCGAGTTGACCCCACCGGCGACTTGAGTAGCTGGGCTACGTTTATCTGCACAGCACACCCCCACATCCCTCAGAAGTCAGCCTATTATAAGTGGAGCCGCTTCCATGAGTCAAGCTCAGGGGGTATTTTGAACTCCATCCTCTTTATCCCCTTCCCCTTCTTAAGAGCGTTACCATAAAATTGCCTTTTTATCGTCATCCTGAGCATGACGGAAGGCCTCACCGCCCA
>CAYUBP010000131.1:0-4413 GCA_964443115.1 uncultured Dehalococcoidales bacterium
GTCTCCCGCCTGTTCCAGGAAGCCAATTTCTTCCTGCCGGAGGATGTCCTGGCTGCCCTCAAAAAGGCGGAGGCGACCGAGGAGTCGCCGGTGGGACGCGAGGTGCTGGCGAGCATACTCCAGAATGCTGAAATCGCCGCCAGCGATAAAGTTCCGCTATGCCAGGATACCGGAGCCGCCGTGGTCTTTCTGGAGCTGGGGCAGGATGTGCGGGTAGCGGGCGGCGACATCTACGCCGCCGTTTACGAGGGCGTCCGGCAGGGATACGAGGAAGGCTACCTGCGCAAGTCCATGGTCTGCCAGCCCTTCTCCGACAGGGTGAATACCGGTGATAATACGCCGCCGGTTATCTACACTGATATCGTCGCCGGCGACCGGCTCCGGATTACGGTAATGCCCAAGGGGGGCGGCGCCGAGAATATGAGCCGCCTGGCGATGCTGTCTCCCGCCCAGGGGCGGCGAGGGGTCATTGATTTCGTGGTAAATGCCACCGACGGGGCAGGCAGCAACCCCTGCCCGCCGGTCATCATCGGTGTCGGTATCGGGGGGACTGCCGAGAAAGCCATGCTGCTGGCGAAGAGGGCCCTGCTACGCCGGGTGGGCGAGCCCAGCCCTGACGCTGAGGTTGCGGGGTTGGAACGGGAAATTCTTGAGCGGGTAAACCGCCTGGGCATTGGCCCCATGGGCTACGGCGGCAGGACGACGGCTTTAGCCGTCCACATTGAGGTATTCCCAGCCCATATTGCCAGCCTGCCAGTCGCCGTCAATTTGCAGTGCCACTGTGCCCGGCACAAAGAGGCAGTAATATAATGGTCGGGAAAATAGCGCTGCCGTTAACTGACGGGTCAATAGAGAGCCTTAAAGCCGGAGACAGCGTCCTGCTCACCGGCATTCTCTACTCGGCGCGTGATGCGGCTCACAAACGGATTGCTGAAGCCCTGGAGCAGGGAAAGCCGCTGCCCTTTGACATTGCGGGGCAGACGATATACTTTGTAGGCCCATCTCCAGCCAAGCCGGGGCAGGTCATCGGGTCTGCCGGGCCCACCACCAGCTGCCGCATGGACAGCTATTCCCCGATTTTAATCGCCCGTGGTCTCAAAGGTATGATTGGCAAGGGTATGCGCTCGCAGGCAGTCAAAGATGCCATAAAGAAGTACAGGGCAGTATACTTCGCCGCCACCGGCGGTACCGGCGCCTTGCTCGCCAGGAGCATTAAAAAGGCAGAGGTAATTGCCTATGAGGAGCTTGGAGCCGAGGCGGTGTGCCGCCTTGAGGTCCGGGACTTCCCGGTAACGGTGATAAATGACATCTACGGCGGAGACCTTTACCAATCCGGCAGAGCAAGTTACAGATTGGAGACACCAAAGTGATGCACTATGACTATATCATCGTGGGCAGCGGTATTGCCGGTCTTTACGCTGCCCTGCTCGCCAAAGAGCGGGGCAGCGTGCTCATCATCACCAAGGGCAGCATTGACGACTGCAACACCAAATACGCCCAGGGCGGCATCGCCGCGGCTATCGGCAGGAATGACTCGCCAGAGCTGCACTTTCAGGACACGATAGCCGCCGGTGACGGCTTGTGTGACGAAGAGGCGGTGCGTATCCTGGTAGACGCCGCCACCAACCGGATTACCGACCTGGTCAACCTGGGGGTACCCTTTGACACCCAGAACGGCGAGGTTGCTCTCACACTGGAAGCGGCTCACAGCAAGCCCCGTATCCTGCACGCCGGCGGTGATGCCACGGGCATGCATATTGAGCTGACACTGAGCAGCCGGGTACGCTCCTCCCGCATACTGGTGCTTGAGGACTGCCTGGCGACCGGGATTCTGGTAGAAAAAGGGCAGGTGACGGGAGTAGAGGCCCTTGACCGCCGCACCGGCTCTATTGAGCAGTTTGGTTGCCGCTTCCTGATTATCGCCACCGGCGGCGCCGGGCAGCTATACAAGTACACCACCAACTCCGAAATTGCCACCGGCGACGGCATCGCCCTGGCATTTAACGCCGGCGCCGAGATTACCGATATGGAGTTTTTCCAGTTCCACCCCACAGCCCTGCGCCTGCCCGGGGTGACTCCGTTCCTCATATCCGAGGCGGTGCGTGGCGAAGGCGGGGTGCTGCGCAATGTAGACGGCTACCGCTTTATGCCTGACTATACACCCGAGGGCGACCTGGCACCGCGGGACGTAGTCGCCCGCAGCATACTTTACGAGATGAAAAAGACAGGCTCGGACAGGGTGTTCGTTGATGTTACTCACCTGTCCCCTCACATTATCACCACCCGGTTTCCGCATATCTATCGCTTCTGTCTCGACCACGGCCTGGATATCACCCGGGGTCTGATACCGGTCGCCCCCGCAGCCCACTACATGATTGGCGGCATCAGGACTAACACCTGGGGGGAGACCAGCATCGCCGGGCTATTCGCCGCCGGCGAGGTGGCATGCACCGGAGTCCACGGCGCCAACCGGCTTGCCTCAAACTCCCTGCTTGAGGCAATCGTGTTCACCAGGAAAATTATAGAAAGGACGGCAACCAGGACAGAGGCAGCAGCTACTGCCAGCCGGGTGCCGACCGTCTATCACTCGCCCGCTCCCAGGAGGAGCATGCGGGGGGCACCGCCGCTTAGCCTTTCTGCCCTCCAGCATCTGTTCTGGGACAAGGTGGGCATTATCCGTGATAAAGAGGGCTTGACCGGGGCGGCGGATACACTGGCTGCATGGCAGGGGGCACTCCCCGAGCCTGCCGACCGCCACTCCTATGAGCTTGCCAACCTGGTGCTCACCGGCAGGCTGGTAGCCGAGGCGGCACTGCTTCGGGAAGAGAGCCGCGGCACGCACTTCCGCTCCGACTTCCCTGACAGCTCACCCAAATGGCAGCGCCACATCGGTTTAGTTAAAAGATAACCCTATCCCCATATATTAGACCCGGTAAAAAACCACCCTCTTTATGGCGACCATGCCGGATACCAGTCAAATGCCGGGTTGTTGGTGAGCCGGGTCTGGTGTGAACCGTCGGCATCCATTACGTATATCTCGCAGTTCCCGTCCCGGTCGGAGACAAAGGCGATTCGGGAGCCATCTGGTGACCATATCGGAGAGTAGTCATAATGCAGGTTGTTGGTGAGCCGGGCCTGGTTTGAACCGTCAGCATCCATCACGTATATCTCACATTTCCCATCGTGTTCATAGGAAAAAGCGATTCCAGAGCTCTCGGGAGACCACGCCAGGCCTAAGTAATTGTTTGGGTTATTGGTGAGCCGGGTTTGATTTGAGCCGTCAGCATCCATCACGTATACTTCCGCATATACGACTCCGGTATCCAAGTCGCGGTAGCCGGAGACAAAGGCAATGCGGGAGCCATCTGGTGACCATGCCGGATACTGGTCCATGGCCGGGTTGTTGGTGAGCCGGGTCTGGTTTGAGCCGTCGGCGTCCATCACGTATATCTCCCAGTTACCGTCCCGGTCGGAGGCAAAAGCGATGCGGGAGCCGTCGGGAGACCACGATGGGTCAGAGTCAGCGGCCGGGTTGTTGGTGAGCCGGGTCTGGTGTGAACCGTCGGCATCCATTACGTATATCTCGCAGTTCCCATCACGGCTGGAGCGAAAGACGATTTTGGAGCCATCGGGAGACCATGCCGGACACAAGTCGTCTCTTGAATTATTAGTGAGGTTGGTCTGGTTTGAACCGTCGGCATACATTACGTATACCTCCATGTCCCCGTCGCGCTGGGAGGCAAAGACGATTCTTTCACCGGTGACCGGTGGCGTTGGTGTCACTATCGCCGTTGGCGTCGCTGTCGGCTCTGCAACAGGGCTCGGGGAAGTATCGGCAAAGCAGCCAATGCCACCTGCCAGTAATCCAAGCAGCGAAAGCGCAGCGAGAGGGATTAGGGCTGACCCGAGTTTTTGCTTCATGAAATCCTCCTGACGTTATTTGCTTTGCGGACGGCCTATATGCTCGTATACCCTCCAGGATAATTATAACCCCTGCCGTCAAGTTCCGTGAGCGTGTGGCGTCTAAGAGGGGCTTACACCCCTCTTTCTATATATCCCCCCCTCCTTTCGTAAAGGAAGGGGGGCAGGGGGAATGGATTTGCACCAGCTAAAGGACATGATGGTTTCTTTGTAAACTGTCCCCATAGCTGCTAAAATTAGTTATCTACTGGAATAAGTGAGGGAGGAGTTGAGGTGTCTATATTTGACCTGGAGAAGTTCGTTGAGACGGCTAACAGAATCAGGCAGAAGGCATTAGAAGAGGGCAGGCTAAAGGATAATCCCTCCAGCGAAGTCCTGCGCCAGCTTATGGAAAAAGAGCCCGGGGTCAGGAAGACAATCTACGGCAACTTCGTTGCTGAAAGTGAGCCTACTTCGCGGTCAGCCATGTTCACCAAGAACAGCGTTGACAAC
>CAYUBP010000132.1:0-4409 GCA_964443115.1 uncultured Dehalococcoidales bacterium
TCCCCGGTCAGAGAGAGGGGGTCTCAGGAGGGGTATGGTTACTGGGTATCTTAGAAATAGGTGCTCTTCCTGCCCAGCAGGTAGCCGACGAGGAGGAGCAGCAGACCGCCAAGCCCGAGTATGGTATACATCACCCAGCCGCTGAACTCAAAGGTAAAGCCAACGGTGAATGGCTGCGGGGTTGACCAGTTGCTTGTATTGGACGCGGCATCCGTCGCCCTTACGCGCCAGTAGTAGGGGGCATCCTTTGAGGTTGACTGGAGCTTCTCGGCTTCAATCATTGTGTACTGAGAGGTAGTAAGCCCCGTCTTCTCCAGCACCAGCGCAGTAAACTGTGCGTCGCTCCCAATCTGGAAATCATAGGTTACCGGAGAGCTGGGGTCGGTAACATCCCCCCAGTCAAAGGCTATCGGTTGCTTGGGCTTCGCATCCGTCTCTGGCAGCAGCGGTGTTGGCACCGGCGGCGGCGCTGACTCAACAGTAAAGGTGGTGGTCAGGGTGGTAGTACCGCCAACTACAGTTATCGTATGGGGCCCGTGCTGGCTGACCGGAACAGTAAAGGTGCTGTAGGCGAAGGAGCCATTGGCATCGGTAGCTGTCGTCACCACTGTGGCAGTAGGCTGGTTGGCGTAGGTGATGGTTACCGGCGTGTTCGCCGGGAAGCCGGTGCCGCTGATGACAACGGGGGTGAAACCAACGTTGCCCGTCCCGGGGTTCACGGTCATCCTGGCGCCGATTGTAAACGAGGTACTCTTTCTATTATTGTCCTCGTCCCTCGCCTCCACTGTATAAGTACCGGCACCCTTTGCCGGCACCACGAAGGTTATATCAAAGCTGCCGAGGTCATCGGTATCACCCGTTTGAATTTCAGTGCCGCCGAACTTTATGGTGACCTCAACCTCGTCGCCGAAGCCCGTGCCGCTCACGGTTACCGCATCGCCCACCACGCCGCTGGTAGAGCTAATCTCAATTTCCGGCTCCACGGTAAACACGGCGCTTGCCGTGTTAGCCGGGCTGGCGGAGTCAGAAACAGTGATGGTATGCTCACCGGCAACACTCTCCGGGATGATAATGTAGCTGGTAAACTCGCCGGCGTCGCTGCCCGTGCCGGTCTTGGTATCGCCGCTGTCTATGTCAATCTCATCTCCGTCGTACTCCACCGTGATGTTGCTGTTAGTTGCAAAGTCTTCACCGGTAATCTCGACCTCGGTACCAACCGGACCCTCATCGGGGTCAATGGTAATCGCCTCCGCTATAATGGTCAGGGTATCTTTGGTCACTATAGTAGTTTCCGGAAAGCCCACGGCATTGGTAGTCTGCGTGGTATAGACGTAGTACGTCCCCCCGTGGACGTCCTCATCCACGGTACCGGTAGTGAGCTGAGCCGGAACGACAAATGTGGTGGAAATATTACCCTCGGTAAGAGTGCCGACCTCACCGGCATAAGTCTGCACCATGGAACCGTAGGTGCTGAGACTGGTGATGGCAGTGCCGGTATTAACGCTCTGGGGAGAAAGATAAACACGCACGTAGTTAGCATAAGGGGTACCCCCGGCACTGGTGGGCGTGTAGCCGCTCCCGGTCACGGTGATAATGTCACCGATTTCAGCCGACGTGGGACTCAGCGTAACCGCCGCCGCCAGCGCCGGCGCCGCCGGTACGGCTACCGCCAGCAGGGCAAGGACAGTAGCCAGCACCATGATGTGGAACAGTTTAGTTTTTTTCATTTGACCACCTCTCTTCAACTTCATTCTTTTCCGGGTCTAACCCGATAGTCTAATTTATACACCTTTCTTATGTTACTATCAAGACCCCGTCAGCATGGTAAGAGCAAGTAACATGCCCCTGTAGCCTATATCAGCTTTTTCCTGGCGCCGGGCTTGCCGACATACGTCCCTGCGAAGCTGTCCAGCGCATCCCGCGGAATCAGCCATGTGTTGTGAATCTTCACCGCCGGTAAGTCCCCCTGCCGGCACAGCCGTTTTACCGTCTCCGGGTGAACCTTCAGACGGCGGCTTGCCTCTATCACGTTAAAATAGTTTTCCAGCGGCATATTACTTTATCAAAACAATATATACCATCAATTCCCGATTTTGTCAAGTTGCTCCCGCTGCACCTCCTTTTTCCCAGACCACCATATATTATAGAAGGCTGGAAGTTACGAATAAATAAAATCCCGGGCGGGAAACATTACAAATTCATTACATTTTGCCGGAACGGCCTCAACAGCTCGAACTGTCAATATTACACCTCCTTCACGTTATATAACGAAAGAAAGCCCATCCGGTTAGTAAAACATGACAAAATACCATTGACCGTAATAGAACATTTGTGCTAGTCTAAAGCCGATGAAACCCGATAGCGCCGTGATGAATGAAAGTGAGCTGGACTTACCACCAGAGTCCTGTCACTACCGGGATGAAGGCTGTGAACTCACTGGCTCGTGCCTTAACTGCCCGTTCCCCAGGTGTATCTACGACCAGCCGGGGGGCAGGCAGCACTGGCTGAAGAAGGCAAGAGACCGGGAGATGGCAAGGCAGTTCGCAGCCGGCGGCAAGGGGATAAAGGAACTGGCGCTGGAGTTCCGGGTCAGCCAGCGGACTGTCCAGCGGGCGCTCAAGAAGTTTAATAACGGAGGCTCAGATGAATGATTTATTACCGGCACAATTAGCCCACCGTGACCTTGACCGGCTCAAGGGCTACCGGCAGCTACTTGACTTCTATAACGGCCGCCACTGGGAAGGCAGGCCCCGGCGAGGCGAGAAACAGCTCGTCTTCAACTATGCCAGGGTGTTTATTGACAAGGTAACTTCATACATGATGTCAGGCATCAGCTTCGCCGTTGACCCGATGGAGGACTCGGATGAAGCCGCCGGTAGAGCCCGGCGTGCGGAGCAGGCACTGTACCGGGTATACCGGCAGAACAACCTGGAACAGCTTGATTTTGATACCGAGATTGACTGCGCCATTTTGGGCGACGCCTGCTACAAGGTCACCTGGGACGCCGAAGCCGGGATGGTCAGGGTTACCGCCCCCGATATTCAGGGAATCCACGCCTGGTGGCTGGGGGATGACACCTCAAGGGTCTGGAGGGTGGCTTCCAGGTACACCCTTTCCGCCGAGGAAGCCGGGCTGCTATACCAAGTCAAGCCCGGTAATAAGACCACCGCCGTTGTTGAGGTATGGACGGAGGCTGACTTTGAGCTGTACCTGGATAACGCACTGGTGGAGAAGAAGCCCAACCCCTACGGATTTATCCCCTTCGTCATCTACCCTAACCTCAGGGAGCCGAAGAAGTTCTGGGGAACATCCGATTTGCCGCAGATTATGCAATCGCAGAGGGAGCTTAACCGGGCGATGAGCCAGCTATCACGCATACTGGAGCTATCCGGGAACCCGATAGCGGTGCTGGAGAACGTGGAGGAGTCAGAAGACATCGCCATTACCCCCGGGGCGGTCTGGACGCTGCCGGAGGACGCCAAAGCCTACCTGCTTGACCTGCTCCAGGGCGGGGGCATCAGGCTGCACATAGACTATATCAACCTGCTCTACCGGGCGCTGCACGACATATCCGAGTCTCCCCGGGCGGCGTTCGGCGGCACCGAGCGAGACCTGTCCGGCATCGCACTGGAGATTGAGCTCCAGCCCCTGCTACAGAAGGTGAGCCGGAAGCGGGCAATCCGCCAGGCAGCCTACAACCGCAGGAACGAGCTTATCCTCAGGCTTATTGAGAAATACCAGGGCGAGAGCTTCGGCAGCAACCACCCGCGGGTGGTATGGCCGCCGGCGCTCCCCAAGGACTTATCCCGGCAGGTCTCTAACGAGCAGGCTCTGGTGCAGACCGGCATCCACTCCCGGCGCCGGGCGATGGACGAGATGGGAGTAACCGACCCCGAGGCAGAGTTCAACCGCTGGCTTGAGGAGCGGGAAAGAATCTTAAGGATGAACAGGGAACTTAACGCCCGGTCGGCGCGGGCAGAGAGAGGGAGAGTTCCGGCGCCGGAGACCGAGGGCGAGGAATAGGAGGACAAATGCTACAGGAAAACCAGGAGAACCCCAATGGGGAAGAGACAACACAGGCTGCCAGGCTGGAAAGCCTGATAGCCGAAAGGGACGGCGAGCTCCGCCTAGCTCATGCCCGGGTCACCGCCATGGAGCAGACGACAGCCAGCCTGGGAGCCGAGATTGCCGCACTAAAGCAGTCTAGCCTTGAACTGGAACAGCGGCTGGCGGAGACCGGCGCCGTTTTATCACAAGCGGTCGCCAGCTATAAGGCTCTGGTGGTCGCCTCAAACCCCGCAGTACCCCCGGAGCTGATAACCGGAGATACCGTTGACGCTATCAACAGCTCATTAACAGCAGCTAAGGAGCTGGTAGACAAGGTACGGGCGGTGCTTGAGACCGAAATC